>JAJDDR010000582.1 GCA_029260255.1 Phycisphaerae bacterium | reverse complement strand
CCCTGATCCTGACCGCGGAGCACCTGGCGATAAAACGATAGATTGAACAGCGGCTCGATCCCGCACGAGCAACCGCTGATGATGCTGATCGTCCCGGTGGGGGCGACGGTCGTGCAGGTCGCGTTGCGCATCGGCCGATCGTGCTCGGTGTCCCAGATGCTTCCTTTCCAGTTCGGGAAGGAGCCCCGCTCGCCGGCGAGCTGCTCGCTGCACGCATGGGACTCGTCGTCGACAAACTCCATGAAGCGCCGACCCCAGTCGATGCCCTCCTGCGAGTTGTATCCCACCCCGAGCATGTACAGCGCGTCGGCGAAGCCCATGATCCCCAGACCGATCTTCCGGTTCTTCTTGCAGATCTCGTCGATCTGAGGCAACGGGTAGTTGTTGGCATCGATTACGTCATCGAGAAAACGCGTCGATTCGTGAACGGTCCGCCGAATCGCGTTCCAGTCGACGTCAGCCTGGGGAGTGCCCGGATCGGTTACGAACTTGGCCAGGTTGATGCTGCCGAGGTTGCAGGCTTCATACGGCAGCAACGGCTGCTCGCCGCAGGGGTTCGTCGCTTCCATACGACCGACGTGCGGCGTCGGGTTGGTCTGGTTCACGCGATCGATGTAGCAGACGCCGGGCTCCCCCGTGCGCCATGCGTTGTTGACGATGATGTCCCAGATGTCCTGCTTGCTGTAGAACTCTCCGCTCGGCGGACCATCGTCTCCGATAGGTGTCAGCGTGCGGATGTCGTACTCCCAGATTTCGAGCGACTTGGCCAGGTAGTACGCCTGCTTGGTCCGCGGGTTGCGAACCTCATGTGGAGACTGTGGGTCAGCGAGGAACGACTCCATCCACGCATCGTCGACCTTGACCGAGATGTTGTAGTTGGTGAACTGGGTCAAGTCTTCCTTGGCGTGCAGGAACTTGAGGATATCGGGATGATGGATGTTCATCATGCCCATGTTGGCGCCGCGGCGGAACGCGCCCTGCTGGATCGCGTTGGTCGCCTCGCTGAACGCGCGCCAGAAGGAAATCGGTCCGCTCGTGGTACCGCCCGAGCTCTTAATGTAGTCGCCGGTGGGCCGAAGCTCGTCGAACGCAAACCCGGTTCCGCCGCCCGCCTTCTGGATCAGCGCGGTATACTTGATCGAGTCAAAGATACCGTTGATGCTGTCGGGGACAGGCAGAACGAAACAAGCGCTCAGCATGCCCATCTCCCGCCCGGCGTTCATCAGCGTCGGACTGTTGGGCATGAATCGCTGCGAGACCATCAGACTGTAGAAACGGCTCTCCCACTCGCTGCGGTGCGCCTGGTCCGGGTTGTAGCGAAGCTCCGCGTCCGCGATCGCAGAGGCCACGCGCGCAAAGAGGTCAGCGGGCGCTTCAGTACATTGCCCTGATTCGTCCTTCTTCAGGTATCGCGCCTCGAGCACGCGCAAGGCGTTCTCACTCAACGCGATCTCGGCCGATCTATCGTCCTTGTCGACCAAACGACCCGGATTGACGGCAACGCTCGACATCGAAAGCTCCGAAGCCCCACCGGCGACGGTGGTTTGTTAATCATCATGTGCCGGGCGCACGTCCCAGCCCGCGACCGCCCGCCCGTCGCCACAGACACAGGAAGGCGATCGGTCCGAAACGAAGCGCCGCAGCCTCGTGCCCCCGAAGCGTGCCAGACCACATTGGGTGCATACGCACAGCAGAATCACTACATGTGGGGGCAAAATGTATTATTACCACAACATATCGTCGGCGTCAAACGGATTCTGCGCGCTATTGGGCGCTTTTCCGCAAGGACTGTGTCCTTATAATGTTAGGGCGATTTTTGTATCTGTTTCACATTGTTTTATTCTCCGTGGGTCCGTTTCGAGACGCGAAAGCGGCTGGGTGATGGGGCTCCGGAAGGCGAGAACGCTGACGAGGAAGCATGGAAAAAGCCAAAACTTCTATTTCGATTCCCGAGCCCTTCAGCCTGAAGGCGACCGTGCTAGGTCACGGCTGGCACGAGTGCGCGCCGATGTCATGGTGCGAGGGCGGTGACTGTTTGCAGGTGATCGAACGCACCGGGAACACGCCCGTGCGTGTCTCGATGCAGCAGGGGGGCCGCCGGAGCGGGCGCGTTCGCGTCAACATCACCGCGGAGTCCGCAACCGTCGACGACGACCTGGTGTCGCTGGTTCGTGCGCGCTGCGCCCGAATGCTGGGTGCCGACCTCGACCTCTCGGAGTTTTTCACGCTCGCCGCCGAGCATCCGAAGATTGCGCCGATCCTGGAAATCGGCGCCGGCAGGATCCTGCGCAGCTACGCCATGAGCGAGAACATCGTCAAGGCGATCTGCGCGACAAACGTAAACTGGACTCAGGCGGTCAAGATGATCAACCGCGTCGGGCAGTTGGGACCGTGCTTGGCGGAATTTCGTAACCTCAACGCCTGGCCGACGCCGAAAGAAATCGCAGCGGCCGGTGAGGACTATCTCCTCAACGTCGCCCGCGTCGGCTACCGCGCCGAGTCGATCCTGGAGTTCTGCCGGTCGGTGCAGGACGGCTCGTTCGACGCCGGTACGCTGGACGACTTCGCGCGTCGGGCATCCGGGGAAGAACTGTACCGCCGGTTGACGTCGATCAGGGGCATCGGTCCGGCGAGCGCACATTTTCTGATGGGGCAGTTGGGCTGCTACGAGCGTTTGTCGATCGATAGCTGGACGGTCAGTTACGTATCGCGAACGTACTTCAACGGGCGAAGGGTCAGCAACAAGCAGATCGAGAGGGTCTACGCACCTTTCGGCCGTTGGCGGCACCTGGTGTGGTGGTTTGAACAGTGGTTGGGGTGGGACACGGCACGCTCGATGTTGCGGGATGCGGGGGTGGGGGTGACTTGCAGCCAAACCCGCCGTAAACGGCGGGCGTAGCGCAGCGCCCCGAGATTCTCATATGACCCTCAATTGAGGGCGTTGATGTTGACGCGTCTGGAGATTCTGGAAATAGTGTAGACTTGTCATGCTCGCTGGGAGGGCGGTGCCGCCGTGGTCGCGGCGCCGGCAAATCCGAACGATACGGAGATCCGAATCGATGGCAGGAAAGGAATTCCCGCGGCAGTTCGTCGCGAATCACGACGCGTTGACCGAATGGGATCAGATCGAACCCTACTTCGAGAATCTCCGATCACGGTGCATCGACACGCCGGAGCAACTGAACGCCTGGCTCCTGGATTGGAGCGAGCTGTCCGCGTGCATCGACGAGGTCGGTACGGACCGATACGTCAAGATGACCTGCCAGACCGACAACCCGGAACACAAGCGAGCCTACCTCGATTTCGTCGAATGCATCGAGCCGGAGTGCAAGCCGCTGTGGCACGCGATTCACCAGAAGTACAGCGCGTCGCCGGCGCGTGCCGATTTGCCGGCGAGCAGGTTCGAGGTTTTCAGCCGCTGCGTGGCGAACTCGGTGGCGTTGTATCGCGACGAGAACGTCCCGCTTCAGGTCGAAGAGGCCAAGCTCGAACAGACCTACCAGGAAATCACCGGCGCCATGACCGTCCAATACGACGGCGAGGAGAAGACGCTCCAGCAACTGTCCGTGTACCTCGAAGGCACCGACCGCGACGTGCGCAAGGAAGTCTGGGAACTGAGCACCAAGCGGCGGCAGCAGGACGCCGACAGGATCGACGAGACCTTCGACAAGCTGTTCGCCCTGCGCCATCGTATGGCGGTCAATGCTGGCGAGCGCGACTACCGCGCCTACGCGTTCAAATACCGCGAGCGGTTCGATTACACGCCGGAGGATTGTCTCGCGTTTCACGATGCGGTCGAGAAAATGTGTGTTCCGCTGATGCGCAAGCTTCGCTCGGAGCGCAAGGCGGCGCTGGGCGTCGAGACGTTGCGCCCGTGGGACCTGGCCGTGGACCCCAAAGGGCGGTCGCCGCTAAAGCCGTTCACCACATCGGAGGAGTTGGTCGCCAAGTGTACCACCGTGTTCGACCTGATCGACCCTGCGCTCGCTGATCAGTTTCGGTCCATGTCCGGCAACGGCGACCTGGACCTCGACAGCCGCAAGGGCAAGGCGCCCGGCGGCTACCAGTCGACTTTTCATGAATCGCGCCGGCCTTTCATCTTCATGAACGCGGTCGGACTGCAACGCGACGTCCGCACGTTGCTTCATGAGTGTGGTCACGCGTTCCACGCGCTGGCTTGCCGGAACGAGCCGCTGGTCCAATACCGCAGTTCGCCGATCGAGTTCGCGGAGGTCGCGTCGATGGCGATGGAGTTGCTGTCGATAGAGCACCTCGACGTGTTCTATTCGGGCGAGGGTCTCGATCGGGCCAAGCGTGCCCAGCTCGAGGGCATCGTGACGCTGTTGCCCTGGGTTGCGACCATCGACGTGTTTCAGCACTGGCTGTACACGCATCCTGCGCACACGGCCGACGAGCGTCGCGACGAGTGGCTGCGGTTGCACGAGCGTTTCGGCGCCTCCGAAGACTATTCTGGCTACGAGCAGGTGTTGGAGAAGTCGTGGCACCGCCAGCTTCATCTCTTTGAGGCGCCGTTCTATTACATCGAGTACGGCATCGCGCAGCTCGGCGCGTTGCAGGTCTGGCAGAACGCGATCCGCCGGCGCGGTCAGGCGTTGGAAGCCTACCGGTCCGGGCTCGCCCTCGGCGGCAGCCGCCCGCTGCCGGAGTTGTTTGAGACCGCCGGCATCCGTTTCGATTTTTCGAGTGAGACCCTCGGTCCGCTCATGCAAGCCGTCGAGGACGCGCTGGCAACGCTTGCCGCGTGATCTTGGTCTGCCAGTGGGCGGCGGAGATGAGCGCGAGGAGGAGCCACCACTCCTTCTGGTACTGCGCGTGGATCAGGAAGGCGCAGAAGGCGAAGACGATTACGCTGATGGCCATGGCTTCGTACATGAGCGCGTACGTCGGGTCGCGGGCGCTCTTGCGGGCGCGTTCGGCGGCGCGCCAGGCGATGAAGATGATCACCAGGGCGAGAATCAGCCCCTGCAAGCCCATCTCAGCCAGGACCTCCGCGTACATGTTGTGAGCGCCGATGACCTCGATACGCCACTTGTCAGGGACGCGGTCGACATAATCGCGCACGTTCTCCTCGAAGTTGCCCGGTCCGACGCCGCTGATCATGTGGTCGCGGAACATCCACAGGGCGACGAGCTGCTGGCCTATGCGCGTGACGCTCGAGGAACTCTTGGTGTAATCGAGGATCGACCCGACGCGCGATTTGAAAGTCGTCGGCCAGAACGGCGAGGTGGACACGGCGAGCAACAGCGCCCACAGGACGACGGCCGGTCCGCCGCGGCGGCGGATGAGGAAGAGCAGGACGCCCATAGCCATTGCCATGTAACCCATGCGGGCGTAGGTGGCCATGATGGCGATGGCTTGGGCGAACGCCGCGAGGCACCAGAGCGTCCTTCCGAGCGCGGCGCGTGTGGACCAGATCAGAAAAAGCGTTAGCGGGAACGTGAGGCTGAGATAAAGCGCCAGCCAGATCGGGTGGGTAAAGGACCCAGCCGCCCGGACCATGGTGCCGACTTCGGATTCGCCAACGTCGACGACCGTGGCGGCGGTCGGTGCCCAGTCGATGGAGCTGACGGTGCCGCCGAACTGGTGTTGCGCGAGGCTGTAGATAGACACGGCAAAGCCGACGACCACCCAGGTGACGACAACGCGGCGCAGTCGCTCCCTGGAATCGACCAGGTGCAGCGTCGCGAAGTAGAACATGATGATTGTGATGAAGCGGATGGACTCCTTGACGCTTTCCTCGGACGGATGAAGGGCGGTCGCGACGATGAGCGTGCAGCCGAATGCGAGGAGCAGGAGGCTGATGCGATTGAACAGTCGGGAGAAATCGAGTCGGCCACGTTGGAGCAGGATGTTCACGATGATGGCCGCGAAAGTGGCCAGACCGCCGAGCTTGGTGACGGAGATCGCGCCGGTGGCTTCCGGATCGCCGAGCATGCCCACCGTCTCGAACGGCAAGCTGGCGACCACGACGAGCAAGCCGATGAACGGGTTCCAGAGGACCAGCGCGCCGACGCCGACCGCAATTGTCACGACGGCGGCGTACGTGGAGAATTTGGCGATTCCGATGCTCAGCACGCAGGCCAACAGCAGGATCCCGCACGCCGAAAGAACGGTTCCCCATATTCGGCGGGGGGCGGCGTTCGCGTGTGCTGAGTGGTCGTGGGCCATGGATTCACGCCTGCAACACGGGCTGTCGCGCGGTCTTCCGCAAGTGTGACGCGACGATTGCGGTCTTGCGTTGCATGTAATTGTCCCAGTTGTTCTCGCGCGCTACTTGCAGGCGTTTGTCGACGTTGGTGTCCGGCGCGCTCAGGCTTTCGGCGATCAGCGCTTCGAATTCGTCTTCGTTGTGCGCGACGCGCAAGACGCCCTTGTACATCTCGGCGGCCGGCAGCGCGGTGGTGACGACGGGTTTTCCGGTCGAGAGGTACTCAGCATACTTCAGCGGTGTAATCGACCGCGTGAAGCCGTTGAGCACGTACGGAACGGTGCAGACATCGAACGCCTTGACGTACGCCGGTAGCTGCTCGAGGGGCTTCATGCCGAGGCGGTGGATATTGGGCAGCGCGTTGAGCGGCTTCGGGTCGTAGTTCTGAAGATGTCCGCCGATCAGGACGAAATTCCAGTTCGGGTTGCGGCGCGCGACGGCCAGCAGCAGGTCGACGTCGAGCCGGAGGGGGTCGATCATGCCGTAGAAACCGACGATCGGTCGAGCGATACGTGCGATGTCCTCGGGAACGGGCAGGTCCGGGTTCATTGCTTGGCCGTAGTGTTCGACGTCGGCAGGCCATGGGTGCATGTGGATGTCGCGACAGAGGTCCTTGCGCGCTTCGAGCATGTGAGGGTTGGGAACGATGACGACGTCGGCGCGGCGACAGAGTTCGGCGTCCAGGTTTCTTACGTATCGTCGCAGCGACTCGGTCTTGGCGAATTCCGCAGCCTCCTCGGCGCATTCGTACAGCGTCAGCTTGGGGTGCAGAGAATCGACGATGGCCGCGACGTTGAATTGGAAGATCCACAGTACGGGGTTGCCTACGCCCATGCGGCGCATGCCGTCTTGGATCATCCAGCGATAGATGATGTGAAGCGACTTGAGGATGGCCCGGCTCTTGGCTTGGAGCGGTAGAAAGAGCGGTGGTGTGTGGTAGATGGTCAGGTTGTCGTTGACGACCTCGACGCGATCAAAGGTGCGAATCAGCGCCCGCCGGGCGGCGGGCTGGTGGCGGATCCAGGCGATCGAGTCGGGCGGTTCCATGTACAGCACGCGGTTGCGTTGGGCCAATCGCAACACGGTGCCATGCACCGGTGTGAAGTGTGTGTTCCACCGCTGATGGGATAGAAAGACGATGTCCTCGCCTGCCAACTCGCCGGCACAGGGCGGGATGCGTTCGATCCAGCGTAGTGTCTCCTGCCTATTCAACGGTTGATCGGCTCCTGGTTGATAGCTCGGCCGTCACGCCCAAAGAGAGTAGCAATCCCGCGAGAATACGCGAGGCGAGCACCACGACGGCCGCGCCCGCGGGTCCGTAGCGGGTGATGGCGAAGTAGTGCCCGACGAGGTTGAACAGGAGGATGAAACCATCCAGCGCGGTGAGAATCTGCGGGCGCCCGCGAGCGTAAAAGAGGATGTGCAGCGGGTGGGTGACCATGGTGAACAGAACGCCGAAGTACATGATCTTCAGGAAAGGCACGGAGCCCGCGTACTGCACGCCGAACAGCAGGTGCATGACCGGTTCGATCAGCACGTAGCACGGCACCAGCGGCACCGCCAGCAGAACCGAGCACTTCAGCGAAGACTTGACCTGCCCGCGCAACGGCGCGGCTTCGGTGTGCTTGGAGAATCGCGGCAGAAAGACGGTCATGATCGACGCCGCCAGCAGGTCGGCCATCTGCGCGATCAGGGCGGCGGCGGCGTAGAGCCCGACGGCTTCCCCGCCGACCAGCGAGCCCAGCATGAGCACGTCGAGTCGCGAGTACAGCAGATAGAGCACACTCGAAATCAGAAGCCAGCGCGCGTACCGGCCGACGACCGGAACGACGTCGCGGTCCAGGCGAGACCGTCGCGCGTACGCGGGGGCGAGCCGGTTGCCGACGATGGCCGCGCCGAAGAAACCGAAGGCGGTCGCGAGCATGACGGTCGTCGGGGTCAACATGCCGCCGGCGACGAGGAGTCCGAACACCGCGAGCTTCAGCGCGTTGTTGGCGACTTGGACCGGCGCGTAGCGCTTGAATCGGGATTCTGCCTGGATGGCGGCGGAGCTGAATCCCCAGAACGATGCGCCCGCGGCGCCGATGAACGCGAGGTAGACCGGAATCGGCGAAAAGCTCGGACCGACAAACACGCGGGTGAGCGGTCCCGCGAGGAAGATGCCGACGATGACCAGCGCGGCGTTGCCGATGGCCTTGAGGGCGAAGACGGTCTCGAAGATGGCCGCGGGACCGCGCGGATGGTCCGTGACGGCGGCTAGCCGGATGGCCGACTGATCGAATCCCTTCCCGGTGAACTGCCAGACGATGTAGAGGATCACCAGCGCGACGGCGACGACGGCGTATCGCTCGGGACCCAACACGCGCATGGCGATGACCGTGCCGGCCAATCCGAGCGCCATGGCGCAGGCGTTTCCGCCGAAGACGAGCATGATGCGGCCCATCGTGCCGCGCACCGAACCCGACACAGCAGCCGACGATGGAGCGTTGGGCATCGACTCTGGGGTCGCTTGCGGTGTCATAGTCGCCGGTAGATGTAGGACGGTATCACGAAACAACGCTGGGTGAGTACCACGCCAAGCGTATTGGCCCCCGCGGTGTCGAGCTTGTCGCCGGCTTGGGTGATCAGTTGCGCCCGCGTGCTCGACCAGCGGACGGCGAGGATGACGCCGTCGGCGCGCCGGGCGAAGGCGGCCGCGCCGGGCACGTTCAGCAGCGGCGCGGTGTCGACGAAAACCCATCCGAAGCGCGAGCGCAGCGATTCGAGAAGCGTGGCCACTTTCTCGGATTCAGCCAGTGTGACCGCTCCCAGCGGCTCGTTTCCGTGGGTCAGGATGGTCACGCCGCTGTCACCGGTGGGGCGGAGGGCTTCGTCGATCGTCGCCTGGTCGGCGACCACGTCTGACAAGCCCGGGCCGGGCGACAGGTCGAACACTTTGTAGAGTGCCGGCGCTTCGGTGTCGGCATCTATCAGCAGGACGGGGGCGCTGGTCTCTTTGGCGGCGATCCGGGCGAGGTTGATGGCCAGGGTGGATCGTCCTTCGCCGGAACCCGCGCTGGACATGGCGCACACGCGGCGGTTCTGCTCAGGGAGTTGCTGGCATACCTGCTGAAAAAGCTGGCGGTGCGCCTGGGCAAGACCGTTGCGACTCGTAAAGTCGCGAATCAGCCCCTTGTTCTTAACCCGCTTGAGCAGCATCGGTGCGTCGTTCCTCTCGCGGTTCTATCGCGACACGTAGGGTATCGATCCGAGCGTTTTCAGTCCGACGAGTCGGGCGACGGCCTCGGGGGTTCGGACGGTTCGATCGAGAAACTCCAGAAGCGCACACAATCCGACCGACACCGCGATCGAGGTGAGCAGCGCCAGCCCGCGGTTCAGCCACTTGCGCGGCTT
>JAJDDR010000581.1 GCA_029260255.1 Phycisphaerae bacterium | reverse complement strand
CTACCAGGGTATCTAATCCTGTTTGCTACCCACGCTTTCGCGTCTCAGCGTCAGAACAGGCCCAGCGACCCGCTTTCGCCACTGGTGTTCCGTTCGATCTCTACGCATTTCACCGCTCCACCGAACGTTCCAGTCGCCTCTGCCTGTCTCAAGAGTGATGGTTTGCCAAGCAGTTCCTCGGTTGAGCCGAGGGATTTCACTATGGCACCTTCCACCCCGCCTACACGCGCTTTAAGCCCAGTGATTCCGAACAACGCTTGCACCTTCCGTGTTACCGCGGCTGCTGGCACGGAATTAGCCGGTGCTTCCTTTGGGATTGGTCAAAATTCCTAGTCCCTGACAGCAGTTTACATCCCGAAGGACTTCATCCTGCACGCGGCGTCGCTCCGTCAGGCTTTCGCCCATTGCGGAATATTCGTTGCTGCAGCCACCCGTAGGTGTCCGGGCAGTGTCTCAGTCCCGATGTGGCGGGTCACGCTCTCACGCCCGCTACCCGTCGAAGCCTTGGTAGGCCGTTACCCCACCAACAAGCTGATAGGACATGGACCGATCCCGGACCGGCGGACCTTTGCCAGCTGTACCATGCGATACTACTGGGTCATCAGGCATTACCGGCACTTTCGCAAAGGGAGCAAGCTCCCGCCGCTATTCCTGAGTCCGGGGCACGTTATCCATGTATTCCTCACCCGTTCGCCACTAAACTAGAATCTGGTTACCCAAAAACTAGTTCCGTTCGACTTGCATGCTTTAGCCACGCCGCCAGCGTTCGTTCTGAGCCAGGATCAAACTCTTCAATTTTCAGATCGCTCCTCGCAGTCGCCCGACAAGCGGACGACAACGCTGGATTCAATCAAGAGGGCTAACATTTCTACGTACGTGGAAATGCTGCCTAACGGTCGCGACGCCCCGAAGGACACCACGACCGAAGTACACCGAACCTCCCGCTGTGACAGGAGGTATTGACCCGCTCGACCAGCGGCACCTTTCGGCGACGCCAACCTCGCGTGTCCACATTCCCACGACGACAAAACCTGTTTACTTGTCAAAGAGCAGCGTCGGTTCCGGTCTCCCGTTGTCCGACGCGGAGCGGTAAGATAGCATGCGGCGTTCGCCTGTCAACCGCGCCCTCGCGACTTTTTTGAGAAAATCGTGCGCCTTCGCTCCGGCGACCGACCCCTGTGGAACAGTCACAACCCTAGATTCCCGTCGCGAGACCTGCGCAGACGAAGATCGGCCCGAGGGCCAGCACCGCGAAAGCGGCCAACGCGAAGCGCCGCCGCGTCCGATTTCCGACACCGATGATGGCACATACCAAGCCGGCGATCCAAAAGACGGCCGATGCGAGAAAGCTCACCATCCCCGCGATCAGCCAGGAGGCGGGGGGCTGGCGCTCGAGCTGATCCTGAATGAAGTCCTGCATCTCGCGAGGGGTCGGGTTCTGTCCAAGCGCGTCGACCACTGCGGGGCGAATGAGCATGGGCGAAGCCATGCCGGTCACGAGCCAGAGGCAACTCAGCACGAGTGCCACGATGGCCACGACGTTGGTTCCGCCGCGCGCCGGCGCGGCGCCGGGTCCGATCGCAGCGTCGATCAGGATCGGGGCAGCAGCCGGGGTGTCGCGGTCCGGTGGGAACGTCGATTGTTCCGGGGCGTTGACCGTCTTCCGACAAAATGGGCACGCAACGTCGCGCAAGGCCCACTGGTCGTCGACCTCGATGTGGTTCCCGCATTGCGGGCAATGAAACTGTATGGCCATGCGCGGAAGTTATCGCGGCAGCATCCGAGGGTCAACTCGGCAACGTGTGCGGCGGCGGCGGGGTGGTCGAGGGTTGGTTGAACCGCCGCGCGATGTCGCTCAAGGTGACTGCATCAACCGACCGATAGACACGCACACGAGTCGCACCCGACACCCCGAGAGAGAAGTGAATACGGTCCCATGAACAAGCGAGAACTCATCGAAGTTATCACTTCCGTCAACCGATCCGCCACGCGGGAGTTTCTCGCGGAGTTTTCGGAGCGTGACCTATGGGACTATGTACGGCAGCTCGAGAGCCTGGGGTTGTGCGCTGACGATCGCGTCGAAGGGAAACGCATCGCGGGGGGTGAGCCGATTGCGAAGGCGTGCCGAACGTGAAGGGGCACGTGCCGTCGGCTATCTGGGCGCGATCAGGTCGAGGTCGGACAGGTCCGCGGATCTTCGACCGGTCGAAAAACTCTTGATGCCGGCGCCGGGATCGACGAGGAAGAGATACACGAGCCGGCTGTCAGCGGCGTCGAGTTCGCGTTTCTTGATGCGTCTGAACTCGCGAATTCCACCGCGATTGCTCACCGCGACGTCCTCCGGGAAGTACTGAATCTCGACGAATTCGTCGCCACCGACGTTGGCGACGGCATACTGACCCACGACGGGATATTTCTTGCCCGTATCGTCTTCGAGTAAGTAGTTCGACGCGGTGGTTACCGCTTGGCTGAGCGCGCGTCCGAAACCGCTACGGGCACGGAGTTGCCTGACTTCGAGGTGGAACAGTCTTTGCTCGCTTGGGACGTCGAACTTGGCGATTCGCGGGTTTGAGCCACCTGTCCCCTGGTCGGCGACTTTTCCGTAAATGTGACCACTCGTCAGGGCCTCCCGCGCGTGCTCGACGCCGGCTTTTTGATAGTCTGTCATCACGGTGGGCAGGTCGTCGCCGAAGTGTGAGTTGGACGTCGTGCGCACTCCGGAAACGCGATCACCGCGCCGCCGGTCGTCGCTACGGGTCGAATCGGACCGCCGGCTCGCTGTCGACGCCGTCGTGCGGGTGTCGGCGGTTTCGGCAATCAGGGCGGCTCCTCCGGATGGAGCGTCCGCGGGGTAGTCGGACAGGTCGATCCGCGCGCCGATCATGTACTCGATGAACTCGGGAACGAATCGGTCGCTGACATCGAAAACGAAGGCGACTTCCATGGTGTCGAGGGGGGCGTAGAGCTTGCCGTCTTTGATGGGCACCGCGACCGCGGGATCGTCGTCGTCGTTCATCGCCACGGGGGCGTAATTGGCGGCCGGCCCCCCGGTGGTCTCCCGGCCGACGAGGCGAATCTGCCTCCGGGTGAATCGGTGGCGCTGCTTTTCGTCGGACGCGGTGGGTCCCAGTTTGAGTCGCACGAGCAGCCATTGGTGTCCGCTCGGGGGGCTCTTGCGTTCGTACTTGGCCTCTGCGGCGGGTGTTCGGCCACGCGCCGGTGTGCCGCCGGTCTTGTCGAAGATGTAATCGGGGTAGGCGTCGTCCACCTGCACGAGGGTGACGGAGTTTTCGGGGACGACATGTCTGATCTCATTGGGGGATGATTGCGACCACCGAATTTCCTGCGCGAGATCGGGATGGGCGTCGGAGAGACTGCGGTCGCCGCTGAAGAGCCCGTCTGACATCATCGTGGCGAAAGTAACGGCAAACCGATCGGGGCTGAGCCACAGCGAGCCCTCCTCGCCGGTTTGCTCGTCAATCAGGGTGTGCCCCATGAACGCCCCGCCGAGCGGCGTCATCTGAATGGCCACGGCGAGCATGCCGGCCAGCGTCATGGCGGTGAGCGTCCCGACGCAGGCGGCCGCCGCACGATCGATCAGGACGGGAAGCAGGCTCGACCGCGGGAGTAATGAGTCGAGCGCCAGCCGGGACCCGATCAGCGGCACGACGAACAGGCCGGCGAACGCGACCGGAATGGAAAGATCCCCCAAGGGTCCCAGCAGGTAGGAGAGCGCTACATGCTCGTACATCGCAAACGCCAGGACCGAGCAAATCAGCACCAGCACGCACATGATCGTCGCGCTGTACAACCCCTGCAGGGTCTGGATGTAGGCGATGGCGCAAATGAGGGCCACCAGGAACAGCGATAACCAGTCCATTACAGACCCCTTCAGCTACTTCGCGTCGTCTCGCAGCCCGCGGATGATCTCATCAAGACTCGTCGTGCCGTCGATTACCTTGAGGAGCCCTTCCTCCTGCATGTAGTACATCCTGTTCTTGCGTGCGAGGCTCTTGATCTTGTTCATGGGCGCGCCTTCGGCGATCAACTGGCGGATCGGATCGTCGATCACGAGCACCTCGAAAACGCCGACACGCCCAACGTAACCGCTGCCCTGGCAGGCCTGGCAGATGATCTCCCGCCCCTTGCGATCAAAAACCGGCTCGGTCGGCGGGCGGTGGAAGTTCTCGATCTTGTCGACGGGGAGATTGGCCTTTTTCAGGAGCGTCTCGTCGGGCTTGAAGGACTGCCGGCACGCCGGGCAGAGGGCGCGCACGAGGCGCTGGCTGAGCACCCCCACGACGCCGGACGCGACCAGCTTGTTGTTCTCAACGAGTGCCATGATGCGCGCCAGGGCGTCGAGGGCGCTCTTGGCCTCGAACGCCATGTATATCTTGCGATCTCCCTGTGCGGCCTGGAGCGCGATGGCGGCGGTGTCGCGGTCCTCGCACTCACCGACGCCGACGATGTCGGGTTCGCGGCGCAGGACGCTCTGCAGTTGGCGGGCATAGGCGGCGCCTTCCGCCGATCCGTCGTAAAGGGCCTGGGTGATGTTGTCCAACTCGTAGAGCACCTTGGTCTGCAGCAGGTGGATGTTCTGCATGAACGCATCGTGCGATCGGAGGATGGCGTACTGCGTGGAGGTAACGCCGCTGCCCTTGATTCCGCTGACCAGGACCATGCCTCTGGGCTCTGCGATGAGCTTCTTGGCCAGCTCGAGGCGCTGCGGGGCGAGTCCCAAATCCTGCAGGCGTTTCTTGCTCGCGGGCTGTTGGACTTTCAGGCGAAGTCGCTCGCCGGTGCGCGAGCCGGACGTCAGGACGTTGATGCGGCCAAGGTCGTCGGCGTCGCCGAGCAGGGCGGC
>JAJDDR010000059.1 GCA_029260255.1 Phycisphaerae bacterium | reverse complement strand
TCCGGTTGCGGGGTCCTTGGTCATTTTGGCCGGGGTGCCGCTGCCAGGGATCAGAATGATCTCTGATTTACCGCTCGGGTCCGACGTCTCGACCTTGATCTCCGCAGCAGGTCCGACGCTCTTGACGTGGAACTTGGCGGTCGGGGTCGACGTGCCGACACCGATGTTTCCGTTGGCGTCGATGCACGCGGCCTCGGTGGCGCCCTTGGTGAACGAGTGGCGTCCGGCCGGGGGCGTCTTCATTTCCAGATCGTCCCCGGCGTCCAGCGTCGTTTTTCCGGACACGGGGTCCATGGTGATTTTGGTCTCGTTGGAGAATTGTGACTCGGCGCTGGGGAGCCCGACTCTCAGAAGGATCTCCGCCTTGCCCGTCGCACTGGCGTTCTCCACCACGATGTCCGACATGGGCGTGGTGGTCTTGACGTGGAACTTGGCGGTTGGTGTCGACGTGCCGACACCGATGTTTCCGCCGGCATCGATCTTCATCACCTCTTCGGCGCCCTTTTTGAACGAGACCTCACCGACGGGATCGGTCTTGAATTCGAGGTCCTCACCGGCATCCACGATGAGCTTCCCGGTCACGGGGTCCTTGGTGATCTTCGCCGCGACGCCAAGCGACGGCTTGAATTCAATCTCAGCTTTTCCCGCGGGATCGCTCGTCTCAACCAGGACCTTGGCGTCGCCGCTATCCTTCTTGACTTGCAGCGTGGCTGTGGATGCGTTGTCGGGTGCGGCGCCGATGCCGACCTTTCCGGTATCCTTGTCGACGACCACAGCTTGAAACGAGGTGCCTGGCACGTTGAGCCGCTCCGCGACGGCGGGTGCGGTTGACACCTTGAGCCGCGAGAGCGGCACGCCGTTGACGGTCACTTCCAGCCAGAGGGAGTCGGCTCCGGGAATGGGTCCGGCGTCGGACGCCTTGGGTGAGACCGGGCCGAACTCGGTCGAGAGGATGCCGCCGGTGACGACGACGCCCGAGACCACTTTGATGTCCGCGCCTGGGAGGGGATCGGCGATGCCGTCGCCGTTCATGTCCACCAAGTTCCCACCGAACTCGTCGTCGTATAAGGCAAACGTCAGATCGACCGGCCCGGTGACCGGATCCCCCACGGAATCCTTGATCAACCCCTGAAAACTGAGCATTCCGGCCGTTGCACCGAATACCGGCGACACGGACATCCCCAGCAACACGAACGTGACACCCACGCGTCTCATCATCTTCTGGTCCTTTCTGTTGGATCTGATCATTACGATTTGCTCGTCTGCAGAACCGGTCTTCTCGATCCCCATCACGCCCCCCGATCGCTGGTGTCCGACCGGCAGAGGCTCGAACGTGAAAGCGCCGAATTCCGGCCCATAGGGTGTTCAACACCAAACGCACCGCGCGCGCCCGAAAAAAAGAGTAAAAACGTCAATCCGGTCGGCTCGGTGTGATAATCCCGGCGGGGAACGCGGCTCTTGGGCCTCGACAGAGTGCCCTGAGGCCGATCTTGAATCCGTCATCCTGCCGCCGCTATACTGGAATCTGTAAAGAAGGACAGAAGCCGATTCGGAGAAGCAACCTGACCATGATGGACCCGCGCATGACATCCGATGATCGCGCCCGACGCGCCGTAGGGGGCGACAAGGTCGCGCTAAAAGTGCTGCTCACCGACTCTTATGATGATCTGTGCCGTTACGTTGCGCACAAGATTCCGAGCAACCTGCAGCGTATCGTGGACGCGGAGGACGTCGTGCAGGACGCCCATGTTGAGGTGTTTCGCCGCATCGGGACGTTCCAACCTCGCGGGCCGGACGCCTTTCGCCGCTGGTTGACCACCATCGCGCTCAGTCGTCTTCGCAACACCATCAAGCGACACCGCGCCGCCAAACGCAACCCCGGGATCGTCTCCCCGATGACCCGGCACATCGAGGACTCCTCGGTCGCACTGTTCGATACGCTGGTCGGTCCCGGGCGAACACCCAGCGCCTCCGTGGCTCGGGCCGAGGCAATCGACGCGGTCCACGGCGCAATCGCTGATCTGCCCGAGCTTTATCAACAGGCCGTCTGGATGGTGCATGTCGACGGCCGCGCCGTCAAAGACGTCGCAGTACAGCTAGACCGTACGGAGCGCGCCGTCCAAGGGCTCTGCCGGCGGGGCATGGATATTCTTCGGGACCGCCTGCGTAGCTCCGCGCGATTCGTGAGCTCGACGGATTCATCGTGATTTCCACGATTCGGCGCGGGCAGAACAGGTGTCGTTGTTGTTGAGTAACTAGGGACCGCCCGAGCCGCGGGATTCACCCCGCGTCTCGGGTGCATTCTCGTGTCGGGCGCAGAGGATTCGGTAATGGATCGTGGTCGGACACCAATAGCCGGTGACGCCGGGTCGTCCAAGCGCGACCGAATTGCGCACGTCGTGGAGGACGTCATACGCTGTCACGACCGCGGCGAGCGCGGCGACGATAGCAGCGTCATCGATGCCCATCCCAGTCTCATGCCCGAATTGGGTGGCCGGCTGCGGGCACTTCAGCGCATCGAGCGAGCCGAGCAGCGGGCCGACAGCACGGTCATCGACACCCGCCGCTCCGGCGGTGACCAGGCGGACGATGCGTTCGATCGTGTCCCCGCAGATTCGCTGCCCGGGTACAAGCTGATCGAGGAGATTCACCGGGGCGGACAGGGCATCGTCTACCGCGCGGTGCAGAAGGCCACGGAGCGGGAGGTCGCCGTCAAGGTCATGCGCGAGGGTCCTTTCCTCGGCCCGCGCGACAAGGGGCGGTTTGATCGCGAGGTTCACATCCTCGCGCAGCTCAAACACCCCAACATCGTCACCATTCACGACAGCGGTACGGTGATGGGGAATCACTATTTCGTGATGGACTACGTCGCGGGTTGTGCGCTCGATGAATATGTCACCCGTCAGCGCCGCACGATCGACGAAACACTTGGCCTCTTTGCGAAGATCTGCGAGGCGGTAAGCACCGCACATTTGCGCGGAATCATCCACCGCGACCTCAAACCCAGCAACATCCGCGTTGATGAAGACGGCGAGCCTCACGTCTTGGATTTCGGCTTGGCCAAGTTCACAACGGAACACGACGAAGGAAGCAGCGCGCGGGCCATGACCTTGACCGGCCAATTCGTCGGTTCTCTGCCGTGGGCCAGTCCGGAACAGGCGGACGGCACGCCGGGGCAGATCGATCTGCGCACGGACGTGTACTCGTTGGGGGTGGTGCTCTACCAGATGCTGACCGGCAGGTTTCCGTACGAAGTCGCCGGCAAGATGCGCGACGTTCTTGATCGGATCCTGGAAACCGACCCGGTCAGGCCTTCCAAGCTCCGCAAGGAAATAGGCAGCGAACTCGAGACGATCGTGCTCAAGTGCTTGAGCAAGCATCCGGACGAACGGTATCAGAGTGCGATGGCGGTGTCGGAAGACATCGAACGCCTTCTTTCGCATCAGCCGATCACTGCGCGCCCTCCGAGCCTCGGATACGTCGGCCGCAAGTTCGTCCGGCGACATCGGATCGGATTCGGGTTTTCGTTGATGCTGGCCCTGGGCGTTGTGGGCGTCGCGATTCGAATGAGCGGATTGTATCGCGAGTCGGAACGTCAGGCGACGACGGCGCGTGCGGTCCAGGATTTCGTGACCCAACGACTGTTCGGATCCATGAATCCAGCAGTGTCGCGGGGACGGGAGCCGGCTGTTCGAGAGATCCTTGCGGACGGCGCGCGTTCCGTGCGGCAAGCGTTCAAAGATCAACCGATCGTTCGCGCGTCGCTGCTGTCAGTCCTTGGTCAGGTGTATTACAGCCTGGACGAGACGGCGACTGCGAGGGAAATGCTCCGTGAAGCCGAGACGATTCAGACGCGTCTGCTCGGGGAGGAGCATCGGGACACGATTCAGACGCGCAACGCGCTCGCGACGGCGCTCGGCAATCCGGAATCCCTGGACGAGGCGGAGGATCTGGCACGGCGTAACCTTGCGGTCTGCCGTAAGACGTTCGGCGAGGGGGACGCGCTGACGCTGACGACGCGGGGGGTCTACTCGGGCGTGCTTTGGAACGCGGATCGCCGGGACGAAGCGATTCTCCTAGATCAGCAGACGCTACTGCTGTGCCGTCGGCATCTCGGTGACGACGCTGCGATGACCATTGCGGCGTGGATGAAGGTCGTCGATCCGGGATTGCGCTCGCTCGGTCACACAGGCGCGGCCGAGGCACAGGCGCGGGACATTCTGGCGCAATGCGAGCGTCTGTATGGTCCCGAGCATCCACTGACACTTTCCGCAATGGGGATGTTGGCGTGGAACATCATGGAACGGGGCCAACTCAATGAAGCCGAGGCCTTGCTTCGCGAGCGCTACGAGATGAGTGTCCGTTACTATGGCGACGTTCACTCGGCGACATTGGGTGTGGCTCTGCAGTTGGCGTTGGTGTTACGGAACGCTCAACGTGTCGATGAGGCGGCGTCACTGTACCGCGGTATTATCGACAAGGGCCGGCCTGCATTGGGCACCGATCACCCGATTGTGCTGGAGGCGATGCAGTATCTTGGCAGCGTCTTGCGGCGTCAGGAACGGGACGCGGAGGCGATCGACGTCTTTGAGCAACTCTTCGACGCCAGGCAACGTGTCTACGGAATCGACGATGTACGAACAATGATGCCGCTCACGTCTTTGTCGAACATGTACATCAAACTCGGATACATGCGAGAGGCGGAGCCGGGACTTCGAACGGCATACTCCGAGATATCACGAAAACTCGGGGGGGGACACCGGAATTCGCTGTGGCCGTTGCGGGGCTTGGTACGCTGTCTCGCCGCGCTCGGCAGGGAGGATGAGGCGCGACCGCTTGCCGAGGAACTCTTGATCGCCCGTCGCGCTGAAGCAGAGAACGGAGCCGATGATCCAACGCTGATGTTCTACTACGTTCGCGCACTGCTGACGACACCGTTTGACGACCTGCGCGACGTGGAGTTGGCGGTTTCGGTCGGGGAAAAAGCGAGTGCCCTCTGTGCTGACGCTTATCGCCCCGACGACTACTGGTTGGCACGGGCGTATCACGACGCCGGTGACGTTGCCGCGGCTGTGGCGACGCTCGAACCACTGCTCGCGGCGGCTCCCTTGGGTAGATCAACAGACCGTGACAATTTCGAGAAAGCGCTGGTCGACTACCTCCAGGAATTGAACGACGTGGACGCGGCCGAGCGCACTTTGCGCGACACGCTCGCTGCCCGCCGCGTAGCGTTTGCGGTAACCGCGCCGTGCATTGCGGATTCGCTCATTCGCTTGGGGGAATTCCTCACGGAGCACGGGCAATTGGAGGAAGCGAATTCGCTGCTGGGTGAAGCTCTGGAAATCCGCAGGCAGCAGGCATCGCCCAATCCCTGGTTGGAGGGTATTGCCTGTGTATCGCTCGGCAGCACGCTGCTAGAGATGGATCGCCCGCACGAGGCCGAACCACTGCTGCTCGAAGGACTCTCTCTGTTATCCGAAGGCGACTATCCGCCCGTGGCACCGCGCGATCGCGCGTTGGCAAAGTTAGAGAAACTGTACTCAGATCTGAATATGCCGTCGAAAGCGTC
>JAJDDR010000580.1 GCA_029260255.1 Phycisphaerae bacterium | reverse complement strand
GGCGTGGGACTCCATGTCGATGTTGATGAACGCGCCGCACTCGCGAGCGCGTCGAAGGATGGGGCGGAGGCGCTCGCAGACCGCGCGGATGGAGTTGTCGGAATCGATGGCGTCGAAGTGCGGCGAGAGTGCGGTCAGCTTGATGCTGATGTTGACGCGCGGCATGGGTCCGTCGACGGCGGAGTCGATAATCGGCACGGTAGGCCAATCGCGCGCGGCGGGGCAGAGGGAGTCGATCAGGTCGAGGTACGTGCGCTGGTAGCCTTCGGCCTGCTTTTCGCTGGAGGTATACTCGCCGAGGACGTCGAGGGTGAAGGCCATCCGCCGGCGGCGGAAGCGCTGGACGGATTCGATCGCCTCGACGGCGTTGCTGCCCGCGATGAAGCGTCGGGCCATCATCACGGCGCCGCGGCGGGCGGCGGAGGCGACCAGTCGGGCGTGCAGCGACGAGGTGTCGGTGTACCCGAGGGCGAGCTTGGCGATGCCGGGCATATCGAAGCGGTCGGGGTCGAGGTATTCGCGCAGGTGCCTGGCGATCGACTCGTCGGAATCGAGGATGCTGGGCAGGACGTCGACGAACCGAAACGCCTGTACCTTGAGTGTTTCGTAGCGCGTGCTCAGGTTCATCCCCGCCTGCTGCCACCATGCCTCCTGCCAGATGTGAGGCTCGGCGGCGTGGGCGCGCTCGAGGATCTCGAGACCGAGTTCGCGGGTGCGGTAGGTCATAGCTGCCAGCCAAAGGCCGTCAGCCGTCAGCAGGGATCACGGTGGTACACCCCAAGCCGCGCGCTGACGGCTTCAGCGACTCTGCGATCTTGTAACCTTGCTTCGCGCGGGCTTCAAGTCCGTTACTTTTTCGTTCGCGCCCTCACGCTGACGGTGTCGAAACGCAGGCCGTTCGACTCGGTCGCCATGGTCATAATGCTGTTGGTCTGGTACTTGCGGAACATCTCGGCGTTGTCGGGGTCTTTGGAGACTGCTTGGCTGGCGATCCACCATCGGAGCATGTCGCCCAGGCTCGTGCCGAACATCGGCGGGTTGGCGGGGTCGATGTCCCCGGACTCGAGAATCGCCATCTGGGCTTCGAGCATCCGAACGGCGTTTCCGTAAGCCATGGCGCAACTCTTTTTGGGGACGCGTTTGGCGATTTTTCTGAATTCGGCGTCGTCGGACAATCCGCGGTCGACCTTGCCCGCGCTGCGGATGTAGGCTTCGACCGCCTTCTTGGTGGCGATGGGGATGAGCACCTGATCGGTGATGCCGAGCGCGGCGCCGGGCAGCATCGGGGTCTCGCAGACGGTGCTGCCCATCATATCGGTGGGCATGAGCATGCCGGGCGGGAACAAGCCGATGAGCTTGGTCATGGCTTCTCGCGATTTGTGTCCGAGCGAGACGAGGAGGTTGACGTCGTCTGTCTTGAAGGGCATTGCGCCGCTAACCGTGACGGACAGAGGTCCGACGACCTTGTCGATGATGTCCGCCTTGAGGTCGAGCACGGAGCCGTCCGGTTGCGGCACTTTCATGCCGGCGCGCATCTGCTCGCCCTCGGCCTCGTCGATGCGGGTGGCGATGGCGATTGCCTCCTCCATGATGGCCGAGAAGTCGAGGTTGATCGAGCCGTAAAAAATCGCGTCGGCGGGGACGGTCGACGGGGGGACAGTATTCGCATTGTCCATCATGAGGAGTTTGGCGACGCCGGTGCGGTCCGGCGCGACGTGCATGAAGCCGCGCACTCGGGAATCGATGTTGCCCTTGGGCGAGAACTCGATGGACATGACGAATGCGCCGATCGCTTGCAGCCCCGCTGCGCTGATGTACCGGCGCGAATCGGGTTCGGCGGCACCCAGCATTTCGATGAACGCGGGGATGTTGAGAACGATCTGGAGATGAGCCTCGGCGTCGCACTTCTTCTTGAGGGACCGTCCCGCGGGCGCGGCGGCGAGTGATTTTTCCTTTCCGCGTTTGAGTTGCCGGAGTGCGGCGGTGACGGCCTCCTTGTCCGACCCGATGATGAGACAGGTTTCGACGCCGGCGTCCGCGCAAGGACTGAACGCGACGGCGAACTCCTTGGGCATCTCCATTTGATCGAGGAATTGAGACGCTCCCATGCGCGTCATTTCGTCGATTTCAACGCCCTTCAGGAGCGATTCGGAGAGCGACGTGCCCGCACCCTCTTCGGTGTCGGACTCCCTGAACTTCATTGTGGTGACGTCTTGCCCGGAGGCTCTCGCCACAGCCTTTGTCGCGCCTTTTTCGACGCATCGGGCGATCGCTTTCTTGACGAGTTTCCGCGCGTTGTCCGCGTCTTCGCCCATGTCCATGATCGCGGCGAGGTGGGCGGTGGGTTCGTCGTCGTCACCGGTCGGGAGTGTGGCGGAGATTGTGAGTGCCACGGCGCCGTGCGGATATATTTCGAGTTCCTTCGCGGAGTCGAGGCCCAACTCCTTGGCGAGCATCTCGCGTGCGTTTTCGAGCACCTTGACGAACGGCTGCACCTCGTCCTTGAGGGCGGGCTCCTGCAACATCTTGTATGCGGAGAGTTTCTTGGCGGCGTCGACGAGTTCGTCGCAGTTGGGGATGCCGACGAAGACAAGCGCATCGCCCGGTGCCCATTCGGCGACCCAGGGTTCGGCGTTGGTCGGCGCCGTGGCGGCCAAGACAGTGACGAGCAGTGTGACCCGAGAAAATGACAGACGTGTGCGTAAAGTGTTCACGGTTAACTCCAGTGTTTCGATGTCCGAGTTGCTCCTTGGGCGATCGCGCCGCAGTCAGTCTGCAACGGATTCACCCGGCTGCGTATTCGTTGCTTTCCGTTTGAGGAAACCGGGGGCGGTGGCATTGAGCCGCCGGGGGGCTTCGAGGTATTGGAACCCGCTGTTTGGATTGTCCTGGTCGTATGCGTATGCGTCGCGGTTCTTCAGAAAGTCAATGACGTAATGAATTGGAATGGCGTAGTGGAGACCCTCCGCGAATCGATAGCTCATGTTGGTGACGCCGAGGACCTCGCCGCGCTCGTTGAACAGCGGGCCTCCCGAGTTGCCGGGGTTGATCTGGGTCGTGGTCTGAATGTAGGTCAGGCCGCGTTCGGCGCGGTTGCGTTTGCTGACGATTCCCTTGGAGACCGTGCGTTCGAGCCCGTAGGGGTTGCCGATGGCGAAGACGGTGTCTCCTTCGTCGACGGTTCGGTCCTCGGCGAGGTGGACGACGGTGATCGCGAGATCCTCGGGCGGCTCGAACTTGAGCAGGGCGAGGTCGAAGAACGGGTTGACCGCGATGATGCGCACGTCTTCGATCTTCTCCTTGCGGAACGCGCCGTTGGTCTTTCGGAAGATGTTGATGGTGATCTGCGTCTCGTTCTCGATGACGTGGAAGTTGGTGATAACGTACCCGTCCTCGTGAATGATGAACCCGCTGCCGAGCCCGCCCGGTGTTCGCACGAGGACGACGCCTTCGCCGAGTCTGCGGGCGTGCTCTTCGAGTGGCGCGGGGGCGAGGTCGGCGGTTCGGTACAGATCGGTGGTGCGGCGCTCGTTGTTGACGTGGTCGTCGGTGCTCGCGTTTTTTTCGGCGTCCGTGGGATCGGGCTTGACGACATCGCGGACTTGGCTCAGCGGGATCTTGAGCACGTCGTAGCCGAGATCGACGAACAATGTGCTGGCTGTTTCCTTGAGGATCGTGCCATCCACCCTTCCGCCACTGACGAGGTGAACCTCATCGGCAAGAAGAGCGCCCGTCGCGCAGAGCACGCTCGCCGCGATGATCGATGTCCGCATAAGAGAACCTCGCCAAGTGTTTCACGGTCACATGAAGCGTCACGTATTCGTGCCGCGGTTCAACAGGTTACCGTTACGCCCGCCGTCGGTCAAAACCCCCGCATGGACGGGCGTGTTTGCGTCGATGCGGAATCGACGTAGAATGCCGCCGGTGGACATTTTCTTCCCGATCGGGTCAATGGAGCCCCGGGGCTATTGCCGTCGGACACACAAAGGGAGCACTGACCATGCCGGTAGGAGACAATGGACGGAGCCGCGCCGTACACCGAGGATGGCAACGCCGGTGCGGCGTTTTGTCCGCAGTTGTGCCGGTGGTGTGTGCCACGGTTCTTTTCTCGCCGGTTGTGTCAGTGTCCGCCGACCCGGCGGCGAAGTCACTGACGCCGGCGGAGCGCAACGCGCTGGCGCGTCACTTCGGATTCGGTCCGCTCGAGATTTTCAAACTGGATCAGGGGATTTCGCAATTGAGGACCGCGGACGTAAACGGCGACGGCGCGACCGACATTGTCGTGGCCAACAACCGCAAGAGCACCATCGAGGTGTTGTTGCAGCGATCCGCGCCGCCGGACGAGGCAGAGACGCCCAAAGACGTAAACGACCTGGTCAGTCACTGGCGCTTCGAGCGCAAGAAGGTGTCCGTCACTTGGGAAGTCGCGTGCATGAAAGTGGCGGACGTCACCGGTGACGGGAAGCCGGACATCGTGTTCTTCGGTGATCCTGAGGAGTTGGTGGTGTTTCCCGGTCTCGGCGACGGGTCGTTTGACGATCCCGTAACGCGGCGCGTGGTGGACGGACTGGCGCTCCCCGCCGGCGTCGAGGTCGCGGACTTGAACGGAGACGACCGTCTCGATGTGGTCGTTTTGACCGAGAAGGATGTGCTGGTGTTGTATCAGCCGGAAGGCGGCGGGCTGGGGAAACCGCTGCGCTTCGCGCACGCGCTGGAGAATCCGCTGGCGCTCAAGACCGTCGACATCAACGGGGACGGGCGCAGTGACGTGGTGCTGCTGACGGACGAGGAGGACTACCCGTTGCAGATTCGTTTGCAGAACGCTTCGGGCGAGCTCGGTCCCGTGCGGCGCATCAAGCTCCCGGCGCTTTCGTCCGGTGCGTTTGCCTCCTGTTTGGCACGCCGTCAGGTGGACCTGTTCGGCGTCGAGCGGGTATCGGGCCGGATGAAACGGTGGTCGGTCGATGTCGGGTTGGAGGGCATGCCGGATCAGGACATATCGGTGTTGTACTTCCCCCTGCCCGGCGAGGCGGACGCGGATCGACTGCCCTTTGCCATCGGGGACGTAAATGGTGACGGACGCGCGGACATCATTACGGCCGACGTCGAAGCGGCGCAGTTGGTGTCGTTTATTCAACAGGCCGAACGCGGGATCGTGCGTTCGCACGCGTTCGGCGGTCAGGTGAAGATGGCGGATCTTCGCTGTTTCGACGCCGATGGCGACGGCGCGGCCGAGGTGTACGTGCTGAGCCCGGAAGAGGAGCGCGTTGCGCGGAGTGTCTACCGCGACCACCGTCTGACCTATCCGAAGGTGCTGCCGACGTCGGGCAAGCCGTTCGCGCTGGATGTCGGGCGGCGGCGCGACGGGGCTGATCCTCTGCTCGCATACGTCGCACAGAATGAAGATGACGAGTTCGAGCTCGTGATCCAGTCGGTCAACGCGACCGCGACCGACGACGCTTCGGTCAGTCGCATCGAACTGGAAGACATGGACGACCCCCCGAGCGGGGTTCGCTGGGCGGACGTCAACGGCGACGGGGCGAACGACATCCTCGTCTTTCCGTCGTACGGGTCGCTTGCGGCGGTGCTGCAGGGCGCGGATGGCTCGTTCGCCGCGCTGACGGACAACTTGTCGCAGGCGGGGCTGGTCAAGGAAGCGAGGCCGCACGGGTTCGCGTTCGCCGACACGAACGGTGACGGCGTCCGGGAGGTGCTGCTCGCGCAGAAGTCCTTCGTCCGGGCATTGCACGTGAACGACGAAGGCGCGTGGGAGATCATCGATCAGTACAACGCTCCGACATCAGACGCGGAGATTGTCGGGCTGTGCGCGATGGGCGACAGGGAAAAGCGCCCGACGCTTGCCATGTACGATCGGCGAAGCCGCGAGGTGCATCTGTACGTGCCGACCGATGGCGGCAAGTACGAGCAGGATCGGTCCGTCCGCGTGGGTGCGTTCGACGTCAAGGCGATGCACGCCGCACGGGTCGGGGGTGATGGATCACCGTGTATCGTACTGGCCGACGCACGCCGGTTCGCGCTGATCCAGCCGAGCAAGCGCGGCGCCCGCGCGCGGGAGAAGGGCGTTTATGAGTCGTCCATCAAGGACGCGCGGTTACGCGGCATTGCCGTGGGAGACCTGAACGGGGACGGTGTGTCCGACGTTGTCGTCGCCGACACGTTCGATCATTTCATTGAGATTCTCACGTTCGGTCCGGACGAGTCACTGGTTCGGGGCAACAAGTTTCGGGTGTTCGCCAAGAAGCAGTATCGGCAGCGGGAGAAGCAGCAGCCGGAGCCACGCTGGGTCACGGTCGACGACGTCACGGCCGACGGGCGGGATGACCTGCTTCTGATCGCGCATGACCGGATTCTGTTGTACCCCGGGCAATGACGAGGACGACTTCAGTGTGGCACCGGTTTTCAACCGGTGGAATCGAATGCGAATGCCAGATGGGTCCGTGTCCGTCACGGCCGAATCCATAGGCTACCCAACCGCGCCTTTTCGGTTGGCGATGCACCAATGTGCCGTCATGTTTCGAACGTGTATCCGCGACCGTCAGGGAGCGGGGGGACTGGCGCATCCGCTCCCTGACGGTCGCGGACAAGGCACGCGGTTCAGCCCGCAAGATGGAGGTTGACGATTCACTGGTTCGGATCGACCGGGACGATTTCTCTGGCGTGCAGGAACACGAGCCAACATCGAAGGACCGGCTTGCCAAAAATGGGGGCGACGGACGCGGCGTAGAGCTTCATCTGGTTCTGATAGCGCTCCGCCCGCCGAGCGGTTTCAGTTGAGGGCACCTCATCCGTCTTGAAATCGATGATCTCGACTCCTTCGCCCCGCGGAAGGATACCGTCGACCACTCCGCGTACGAGCACTCTCTCGTCGGTGTCGACCGCGAAGGTATCGTCGAACCAGCACGCCGGATGTGCGGCCATGAACATGAACTCGCGGCGGTATGCGTCGCCTGCTTCGCGGACGGCGCGCCCGAGCGGGGTGTCGAGGAACCAGTCGATCTGTGACGTATCGATGAGGACCGTGTCGCCGGCGTCGATGATCCCCACGGCGATGAGCCGGTCCAACTCGGTGCGCACGGGGTCCGTGCCGGGTGCCGCGCTGAGGTCCATGTGCTGAAGGA
This sequence comes from Phycisphaerae bacterium, assembly GCA_029260255.1. GTDB lineage: Bacteria > Planctomycetota > Phycisphaerae > UBA1845 > UBA1845 > OFTM285. The sequence continues at coordinate 13,098 of JAJDDR010000580.1, read as the reverse complement.
GCAGGTGCGTGGCCGTTCCGCGACGCTTCGCGCGGTCTCGATGGAGAACCGCTCCGTGACAATCGCGGTTCTGATCTTGGTCGTGGGGTTGTTGGTGCGCGCCGCGCAGTTGCTCCTCCGGATCGCGCAGCGCGTCGTAGACTCCTTTTACCTCGCTCGCCGCCGTGATCGACTTGACGCCGGCGGCCGTCAGGTGCGGGTACCGGAACGCGACACGATCGGCGACGGCTTCCGCGGTCGCGCGGTCGTCTGAAACGGGTTCATCGGGCGGAAGCGGCTCCAACGCCGCCGCGGCGCGGTCCGTCGCGGTGATCTGTCGCCGCGCGGGCGAGTCGATTCGCCAATTGCGCATCGTCTCCGCGCTGTGCGTGCGGACGCGGACAAGCGGCGCGCCGCCCGGTTGATCACGCCAATGCACAAGGTCCGCGGGCAGGGCGTCGATGGCCGGCGCGAGCCAATCGAGCGCGTCCATGGCGGCTTGAACCGCAAGAGGCGTCAGCGAGAAGGACTCCTCGGACCACGTCCGCCGCTTGGAGGCGAGTGCGTCGAGGTTGGTGCTTCCCACGAGAATGAGTTTCTCCTGCGCGCGGGTGAGCGCTACGTAGAGCAACCGTAGTTCCTCGGCGCGAGTCGCGCGGTCGATGCCGGCCGCCGCGAGGTTGTGGGCGGCGGAGGGGTATTCGATCATCCGCTCGGGATCGACGACCCGAAGCCCGATGCCGGCGTCGCGGTCGAAGATCATGCGCCCGCTCTTGTCACCGAGATTCATGCGCCGGCCCAGGTCGGCGACGAATACCACGGGGAACTGGAGACCTTTGCTCGCGTGGATGGACATGATCCGAACGGTGTCCGGCGCGCTCACCGCAGGCGGCGGAGCGGCAAGCCCCTGATCGCCGGCTTCGAGCAACTCAACGAAGCGCAGGAATCGCCTGAGCCCCTGTTGTCGAAACGTGCCGAACTGCCTGGCGCGCTCGTGCAGGTGGATGAGGTTTGCTCTGCGCCGCGCTCCCCCGCTCAGCCCGCCGACGTAGGCGACGTATCCGGATGATTCAAGCATCTCCCACAGAACCTCGGCGAAAGGTCGTTCGCGCATGGCCCGGCGGTAGCGGTGGATCCGCGCCAGGACGGTTGACAGTTGATCGCGCAGCTCGGGATCGGCGCCTTCGGCTGCGTAGCGTCGAACCGCTGCGCAGAACGCGGCGTCGGGGTCGATTGACCGGATGGCGAGTAGCTCGTCCTCGCTAAAGGGCGCGCCCAATACGCGTGACCGCAGCACGGCCGCCAGCGGGATATCCTGCTGCGTGTTGTCCAGAACTTCGAGCAGCGCGCGGACGTCACGGACCTCGAGCCCGTCGAAGAGGTTCTCCCCTGCCTGTGTCACCGCGTTGAAACCGAATCGGCGGAGAACCTGGGTGATGGAAACGCCGCGGTGCGTGGGCGAGCGCAGGAGAATCGCGACGTCGCCCGCCGTGATCGGCCGCCCATCGTTGGTCGTGACGCCCTCAGCGATCAGACGGCGAATCTCCGTTCCGATGACGTACGCCTCGCGTTCGACGGTCTGCCACTCCGCCGGATCGTTGGGGTCGACATAGGCGGGTGTATCGTTGTCGACCGCGTCGATCTTGCGGTCGAGCAAGTGCAACTCGACGGGCAGCGGCACTTCGTCGTCCGATCGCGGACGGCCGGGGCGCAGTGCGTGCTGATCGTCGTAATCGATGCCGCCGACCGAACGGTGCATGAGTTGCTCAAACAGCCGGTTTACCGCGTCCAGAATCTCGGGCCGGCTTCGGAAGTTCTCTCGCAGCAGGATCACGCGATTGCGCTCGGCGCCGTCTGCACACTGCGTCATGCGCCGGCGAAAGACGTCGGGATCGGCGGCGCGGAATCGATAGATGCTCTGCTTGACGTCCCCGACGGTGAACAGATTGGGCTTTGCGCCGGGCAGGTCCTCGCGACTGACGCGTCGAAGCAGCGCGTCCTGGAGTGGGTTGATATCCTGATACTCGTCGACGAGCACGTGCTCGAAGCGCGCCCGCACGGTCGCGGCGATGTCGTCGTCGCCGACGAGTTTGTACGCGATCGCCTCCAGGTCGCTGAAATCGATCACGTCCCGTTGGCGTTTTGCCTGTCGGTATGCGTCGCCGAATGCGCGCGTCAACTCGATCAGCGCTCCGACGTGGGCAGACGTAGCGTTCAAACCGTCGATCGTCTCGGACGCCGTGAACGACGCGAAGCGGTCCCGGATCCGCTTGTTGAACAGATCCCGCGTTGCCTTGAACGCGACCTTCGCGCTCTCCAGCAGGGCGAGTTCCTCTTCGGTCGTGTCTTTCTTCTTTCTCGGTCCGCCCACGGCCTTGAGGTCGAGGTCGGCCATGCGCGCACGGAGGGCATCGAATTCGGACGTGAGCGCATCGCCCGCGAGTTGCCCGCCCCGGGAGGCGGTCCGCAACGCCGACAATTCCGCGTGCCATGTGTCGAAGGCCGCGGCGTATCGCGCGAGCAGATTGCCGTAGTGGCACACGAGCGGGTACGGAGACTCGGAAAGGTGCGCGTGGCGCTTGGCGGCGTCGCGGTGCAGCAAGAGCTCGTCTTCGAGCGGATCGAGCACGAAGTGCGCGAGCCGTTCATCACTGTCGACCAGTTGTCGCAGCGTGCGGTTCAACCAGGCGTCCGCGTCGGGGAGCGTGTCGAGGTAGTCCGCCAGCCGGCGCGTGAAACGGCGTACAGAATCGTCGCGGCCGAGTCCGTACACGTCGACCAGCGTGCGGAACCTCAATGCAGCGTCGTCAGACCCCTCGTACAAACGCGCGACGACGCCGTCGAGGGCGTCGGCCTTGAGGATTCGCGCTTCGTCCTCGGGGAGCACCGCCGCGGCCGGGTCGGTCTCCGCCTTGTTGAACCAGCGCCGGATGAGCCAGAGGCAAAACGCGTGGATCGTGGAAATCTGCGCCGTTTCCAGCAACCCGACCTGTTCGCGCAGGTAGGCACTGTTCGGAGCGGCCGCGAGACGTGCCGCCAGGTTCGTGCGGATGCGGTCCTTCATCTCGGCCGCCGCCGCCTCGGTGAAGGTGACCACCAGGAGGCGGTCGACGGGGCAGCGGTCCTTCGCAGGAGCGTCGCAGACGAGGTACGCGCACCGTTCCGCGAGGACGGCCGTCTTCCCCGAGCCGGCCGCTGCGGAAACGACGATGCTGCGCCCGCATTCGCGGATGGCCTCACGCTGCTCCGGTGTCCACCTGATGTCAGACATCGCCTACCTCGCGGGTGTGACCATCGACTGTGGTATGCCAAGGGTAGGGCGGGTTCCACCCGCCTTCTTGCTCGGTTGCGGCGGGTAAAACCCGCCCTACGGAATGTGCCCCACTGACGATGCCACAAAGAACGGTCACACCCCCACCTCGCTGCCTTCGTCGCGCAGATTCTCGAACACGGCGGAGCGTTTCATCGTCTCGAGATAGCGTACACCCGTGGAAGCCGGCTCGAACCGGCAGACGGTCCGGTAGGCGCACCACCCGCAGGGCGAAAGCGTGCCGAGTCGATAGGGCGCGACCTCGATGTCGCCGTCGAGGATTCGGTCGATCCACTCCGAGAGCCTGCGCCGCGTGTGACGCAGCAGAAGGGTGAAGTCCTCTGACTCGGCCGTGTCGGTCGAATCGACGTGTCCGAAACCGCCGTCCTTCTTTCGATAAGCCGCGTAGACCGATGCTCGGCCGCCTGCGGGGCAGTCCTTCTCCAACGCGTCCAACCGGGCGGCGTCGAACACCCCGCGAGGTCGGTGCGCAGATTGAGTGGCCGTGTCCTCCCCCGCCTCGCTCGGGTGCGCGACGGATTTGTATTTGCTGAGGAGACTCATGTAGAACGCCCCGGCCGGCTTGATCGGCCGGCCGCTCAGCGTCGTTCCGCTCTGCTCCAGCACGAGTAGATACGCGAGAAGCTGAAGCGACAGCCCGTGGTAAACCTGCGACAGGTCCAGGCGCTTGTCGAGCGTTCGTTTGTAGTCGATCACCACGCCCAGCATCTCGTCGGACACTTCGGCGAGGTCGACGCGATCGATGACTCCGCGGAGGATCGCGCGTCGCCCCTTGGGCGTGGTAATCTCCAGCCCCTTCAACGCGGCGCCCTCGAGCCCGAATTTCAACTCGGCCGCTTTCGGTCTAAACGCGCCGGCCTTGGTGACGCTTCGTTGCGTGCGAACCACACCCCCGAGCAGCTTGTCACTCCGATCCATCAGGTAGCGATCGCGCGCCTGCGACAGCATTCCTTCCGCGGGAAGTGCGTCGCCGACGTAACGGCAGCTATCGCGCAGGCCCTCGATGAGTGCGGCGTCGTCGAGGTCGGCCGGCGATTGCCCGCGATCGAGCAGCGTCACCACGAACCGCTCGAGGATCGCGTGGTGAATCGTGCCGATGTCCGTAGCTTCCAAAGAGGCCTGCCGGCGTTCCGTCAGGTTCAACCCGTAGCGGGCGAAGTGTTTGAACGGGCAGGTGGCGAAGGTCTCCAGCCGGCTCACGCTGGCGCGAAACGGTTCGCTGGACCCGCCACCCGTTGTGCCCGTGCCCAGAGTCGCCCGATTCTCGTAGACCAATGATTGCAGGGCAGGTCGCAGTGTCCGGGCGAGTTCCTCGTCCGTTCGGACCGTCTCGTAGAGATCGTTCCATAGCGTTCGTGTGGCGGCATCATCGACCAAGCGCTCCGGGCGGTGTCGCAACTCGAACGCCATCTGAGCAGTGAGGTCGCGGTGGGTCAGCACGGACCAATCCGCTCTTGCCGCAAACGGCTCGGTCACGTGTTCGATTTCCAGCCCGCCGAGCGCGCCCTGCATCGCGGCGAGATACGGCGAAGGGCGCAGCTCCTTGCCGTCGTCGGCCGATTCGGGATACGTGACGACAAGCGCATCGCGCGCGCGGGTAACGGCGATGTAAAACAGCAACGCTTCTTCCATGACGCGCTGCCGGCGCGGCGTTCCGAGACGCAGCCCGCAACCTTCGAGCCAGACGCGGTCGTCATCGTTGAGGATCGAGTCTTCCGCCGGGATCGCTGGAAAGGCGCCGTCGTTCGCGCCCAAGACCAACGCGACACGAATGTCCGGCTGGCGGCTCCGCTCGATCGAACCGACCAACACCTGGTCGAGCATCGGCGGGGCCAACCCCAGCGTCAAACGCGACAGCCCCGCATCGAGCATCGAAGCCAACTCTTCCAGACCGATGCGCTCATCGCCTATCGTGACGGCGAGATCATCCAGGAGCGCGTCGACGTCCCGCAGGATCTGCCGATGGGCCTCGGCCAAGTCGAGATCGCCGTCCCCATCGGCGTCGTCCGCCCACCGTTCGATGCGCTCGGCAGCGGACAAGTGTCGCATGGTGGCACTGATGCGTTCGGACCAGACCGAACCCGAAGCGCGCTCGTCCTCGCCGGCGCCCACCACCCACGGATCGACGCCATGCACGAGCGAGCGGCGCGCGACGTTGACGCGCTCCATCGACGCGGTTTCCGACGCGGTCGGCTCATCGCGATTGCCAGCCGCGACCGCCCAGTCGCCCTGCGTCCACCGCGTGCGACCGGCGGTCGCGGTTGCGACGAGGTAGTTCTCCAGTGCGTCGGCATGATCCGTGTCGATACCCAACAAGTCCGTCTTGAGCAGCAGGCGAACCGTTTCGACCGGGTAATCGCCCGACGCCACTGCCGGCAGTCCGCGCAGCAGCTCGACGAGCGGGTGGTGCGCGATCGGGCGTCGTCGATCGATGAAATACGGGATGCCCCGCGCATTCAACGCCGCGGACAGTAGCGCGTGGTACGGTTCGAGATCGCGCACGATCACCGCGATGTCGCGATAGCGCAACGGCGACGTCGCGCGCCGCACCAACGCCTGAATCTGCGAGACCGTGTACTCGACTTCCGTTCGCCGATCGGGCAAACCGACGACGCGGACGCCTTCCGTGGTGCACCCCGCGGTGGGTGGGTTTTCAAAAAGGCGCGACTCGACCGTGGCCAGCGCCGGCGTGTTTGCAAAGCGCCTCGGGGGTCCGCGAAGGACCAACGGCGGTTCAATCGCGACGCCGTTCTCCGACAACTCCGCCGACAGCTCGACCATCGTTCGCCGGGTCTTCGCGAACAGGTCCCACACGGCGCCATGCTCGACCGCCGTCGTCGGAGGCGCGTCCGGATCGGCCAGGACCGAAATCTCCAGACGTTCCGCACGGCTGGCGAGTTCGCCGAGCAGCCGGCGCTCCTGCCCGGAGAATCCGGCGAATCCATCGGCCCACACGTGCGCGCCGTGTGCCCACGGGCACTGCGCGAGACGCTCGCGGGCGATGTCCAGGCGTTGAGACGGGTCGAGCTTTGTCTCGCCGAGGGCGTCGAGATAGGCGCGATAGATGATGCGCAGGTCTTCGAGTTTGAGTGATCGGGCGGGGTCGTCAGAGCCTTCGACCGATTCGGGCAGGTCATCGGGGCCGACGCCCTCGGTGATGAGCTCGGTAATCGTCGCTCCGAGTCGGTCCACGAAACCGGAAAATCGCTCGGCCCGACGGTAGTAACCCAAGTCCGCTCCCCGCCGCGCGAGAATGAGCTGCAACATCATCGCCCGCGCAGCGTCGCTGACCGCGGTTCGCCCGCCGTCGCCGCAGGTCGACAGGACCCGGTGCGCCAGGCGGCGGAAACTCAGAACCTCGGCTCGGTGTGCCGCGGCGGCCGTAAGATCGGCCAGCAGAGACCGCTCCATTTGCAGACTAATCTGCTCCGGAACGAGCAGGATCAATCGCGGGCCGTCGAGCGGGGCGGCGCGGAGCGCCTCGCCCACCGCGTTGAGGCAGTGTACGGTCTTCCCGCTTCCGGCGCGGCCTACGATGAATCGCACGGACATCAATGCACGTCTACGCCAACCGGCGTTGGAGGTCAAATCGGGAGGCATGACGAATTCGGCGGTCCTGTCGTCCCGGAGGGACGGATGACCGTCACCTGCCCCGGGTGGCATGCCCACGCTTGCGTGGGCATGATTCGACAGCTTCCAACCACATGGCCACGCAAGCGTGGTCATGGCACCCGACCTGCCGCTTCGCGGCACCGGGGCAACTATCCCTCTTCGGTACGGATGCGGCGAACGACGCGCACGGCGCGCCAAAAGCGCCCCGCCCGGCGGACGGCGAACGCGGCGTAGGACACAGCGATGGCGCCGGACAGCGCAGCAAGCGATAACATCTTCATGTTGCCGGGACGCAGTCCGGCGCGAATGGCCCAGACCGAGACCGAGCCCGCGATCAATGCCACGAGTATGTCACCCGTCGGAAACCGCGCGGAACCCGGAAGGAAGATCCCCTTCATCTTGAGCGGTCGCGCGTTGTACGGACTTCCGCACTCGTTGCAGATTCCGACGTACGTGGCGTACCGGAGGTTGAAGCCGCAGTTCTCACAGTAGACCGAGTGCGTGATGATGCGGTCCGGATCGACACCCTCGGGCAATTCCTGGTCAGCGATCGACATGGGACGTCGCGGGACACTGCCCACGCCTCCTAATACGCGATTAACCGGCGCCGGCGAACAGCGCCGCAACGAAACCGACAACCGGTCGGAAAACTCAACCGCAAATGCTGTCGAGGCATTGATTCAGTCATCGTCATCCTCGCGACATCGAATTCGCCGCATCACCGGTCGGAAGTGGATGAGACGACGCATCGCGCTGATTGCGGATGCGGCGCATCCCATGCACAGCGCGATCGCAACCCCACCCACGACCAGCCTCCAAAGAACCATCGGCGATACCCCTGCGCGGATCGTTCGATAGCCGAACAGCAGCAGGATCGTCCCGACCACAATCTCCCAAGTCGGGATGCGGACCGAAGTTGCCGAGAAGATGCCCGTCATCAAGACCGGGCGGGCGTTGTAGGGGTTCCCACATTCGCTGCACCTGCCCGCCAGGGTCGAATAGCGCAGACTGTAGCCACATCGATCACAGTAGAGTGACTTGGTGATGTGGCGCTGCGGCGAAACCCCCGGAGGAAGATCGGAGTCCGCACTCGCGACGGGCGCGGTCCGGAGGCCGGCGACACCGCCGGCAGCCAGTGAGCGCGCGTTGTACGGATTTCCGCACTCGCTGCACCGTCCCGCGAGCGTGGCATATCGAAGATCGTAACCACACGTTGGGCAGTGATACGGTGTGGTAATGTGCCGCCCGGGCTCGACATTTTCGGGCAGGTTCTCAGAATCTCGCGATTCGCGGGACATGAACTATCGCATCATTCGGTCGCGTTTCCGAACAGCGCCTCGACGAACCATCGCGGGTCAAATGGCTCGATGTCATTCGGCGTCTCGCCCAGGCCGACGAACTTCACCGGCACATTGAGTTGATCGCGGATGCCGATCACGACGCCGCCTTTCGCGCTGCCGTCGAGTTTCGCCAAGAACAGACCCGAGACGTCGACGTGTTCGCTGAATACCCTGGCCTGATTGACCGCGTTCTGCCCGATCGTCGCGTCCAGCACCAGCAACACCTCGTGCGGGGCGCCCGGGATCTTGCGCTCCACGACCTTGTGGATTTTCCCCAACTCGCGCATCAGGTGGTCCTGAGTGTGCAAGCGCCCGGCCGTGTCGATCAGCAGTACGTCCGCCTTACGCGCTACCGCCGCTTCGCACGCGTCGTACGCAACCGCGCCCGGGTCGGCGTCCTGCTGGTGCTTGACGATCTGCACGTCGATGCGAGAAGCCCACTCGGTGAGCTGAGCAACCGCCGCAGCCCGGAAAGTGTCGCACGCGCCGAGGATGACGCTCTTGCCCTGATCGCTAAAGTGCTTGGCCAACTTGGCGACGCTCGTGGTCTTGCCCGATCCGTTAATGCCGGCCACCAGCACGACGGTGGGCCCCTCGGCGGCGTACTGAATCCGCCGGTCCGCGTCGGGCCAGAACTCGACGATGTGGTCTTTCAAGTGCGCGACGACGTCCTGAGCCTCTTTGATCGTACCGCGCTTCCACTCGGACCGAACGAGATCGATCAGCTTGGCCACCATGGTCGGACCCATGTCAGAGGCCAACATGGTGGTTTCGAGCTCCTCCAGCAGCGCGTCGTCGACCTTTCGGCCGAACGGCAGCACGGCGCGAAAGCCGGTCGCGACTTTCTCGCGCGTCCTGCTGAGCCCCTTCTTGAGCTTGTCAAACAGCCCCATCGATCAAGCTTCCTCCGCAATCCGTTTCATGAGCGGGTCGAGCACACCGTTTACGAACCTGGCGGACTCGTCGTCTCCGAACTCGCGGGCGAGCGTGATCCCCTCGTCCACGGCGACCTTGGGTGGGACCGATTTCGCGAGCAACTCGATGGTCGCGACCCGGATGATGTTCCGCGCGACGCCGTCGATCCGCTTGATGTCCCAGTTGTCGAGCGCACCCTGGATGCGGGCGTCCACGTCCTTGCCGGCGAGTTCGTAGTGCTCGCACAATGTCCGCGCGTAGTCAAGCGACGCGGGGCTCGCGCCGGCGTCGTCGGCCAGTGCGGCGAGCGGCTCGGTGAGCTTGCCGCGATGCACCTCGTAGTTACACAGCGCCTGCATGGCGAGGATTCTGGACTGATGTCGATCAATTGGCGGGGACGGTGGGATGATCAGTGCCCCGTTTGAGAGGTTTGACGCCTGCCCGAGCGGCGGGCTTCAGCCCGCGCGGACGTCCACGCGGGGTGAAGCCCGCGGCACGGGAGAAACTCACAGCCGGACGATCTCGTGATAAGCGCCACTAGTTCGACTCGATCTGGGACAGGACGTTGACCATCTCGATCGCGGCGACTGCGGCGTCCGCGCCCCTGTTGCCCGCCTTCGAGCCGGCCCGGTGGATCGCCTGCTCCAACGTATCGGCCGTCACCACGCCGAAGATGGTGGGTACTCCGGTCTGCAAACCGACCTGGGCGACACCCTTGCTTACCTCGGCGCAGATGTAGTCGAAGTGGGGCGTTTCGCCGCGAATCACGCAGCCGAGGCAGATGACCGAATCGTACGCGCCGCTCTGCGCGAGCTTCATCGCCGTCAGCGGAATCTCGAACGACCCCGGCACGAATACCCGCGTGATGTTCTCATCCATGCAGCCGTGTCTGAGCAGCGCGTCGACCGCGCCGGACAGGAGCTTCGACGTGACGAAGTCGTTGAAGCGCGTCACCACGATGGCGAATCGATGACCGCCCGCCTGCAGTTCACCAGTGATTTCGCGGGCCATGTGCGTTGCTCCGTCTGGGTTATTTGCCGATCCACTTGGCCTGGACGCGGTTCAGTGAGTAATCGAGGATCTTCAACTTCGATTTCAATGCCCCCTTGCGGATGCGTTTCCCGAGATCTTTGCCCGTGATTTTCGCCCGGATGCGGTAGAAGGTGAGTCCATCCTGGCCGTACTCGCTGTTCACCGCCTCGACGCCCTCGATCTCGGCGAGTTGGTCCTCCAGGTCGAGCGACTCGCCGGCGTCCGGGACGCCCGATACTTCGAGATCGATGTGCCCGCCGAACGAGATCTCGTAGGCCCAATTCTTCATCACCATCTCGTACATCTCGTCGATCAGGTGCGGCGCGGCCTGCTCGAACGCCATCTTGCCCGCCTGTGGTGAGAAGCGGTTCTCCCCGCGCGCCCCGCCGCGGGTCACCGCCTTCGACGAGCTATCCAGCAGCTTGCCCGTGTCGGTGTAATACGTCTTGGCCTGAACGTCGCAGTTGTAGAACGCGAACGGACTGCCGTGGAGCATCTTCAGTTCGGCCTGGTTGGCGTTGGCGTGACCGGTGATGAATATCTGCGTGGCGAAGCGCTTGGCCCACGCCTGTACCTTGCCCTGGTCGCCGCGGCGGATGGCGTCGTCGACTTCCTTGGCCTTGATGGCGTCCAACTGGGTCCGCGAGTAGACCTGGAAGCCGACCTCCAGCAGTCGCTTCTCGATCTTGGACTCCAGGATGCTGCTGGTGCTCGGCTGACCATCGATCGTCTCGGCGATGAAGACTGTGATCTTGGGATTCCCGAGTTGGAGCAGGAGATTCTGCACCTCGCCCCATTCGCGGGCCACGGGATCACGACTGACCTCGGCGCGGATGTCACAGAAGTACAAATCGCCCGCGGCGTCGCCCTCCTTGAGAATGTCATACTTGCGGACCAGCCCTTCGGCGCGGGTGAGAATCGTATCGCGGACGAGTTCGAAGTTCTCTGTCTTGCTCTTGTTGAAGATGTCGACGCCGGCACCCTGTTCGAGCGCGTTGCGCAGCGCGTCCTTCAAGGCCGTGTCGTGGTCGGTCCCGTTTCCGGTCGCCGTGACGGTGACAACGTCGTCCGCCGCCCCGGCCGTCTGCATTCCGGCCAGCAGCACCGCCACGATTCCCAAGGTGATTCCGCAAGTTCCACGCATACTCACATTCCCTTCGCGCCGCCTCGGGTCGTTTCCGTTTCGCGTGCCCCGCATGATTGTGGTGATGGGGCCGGTGCGGTCAAGTGCCCCACCCCCGCGCGATAGACAGCGTGTGCTGTATTGTCAGCCGGGCGCCATGCCCACGCTTGCGTGGGCATGTTTCGACAGGTTCTGCCCGCGGATGGTCACGGATTCGCCGCCGGGTACGCACTGATGACCCCCGGCGTCGTCGCGCTGACTTCGATCCGGCCGTCGCCCCACGCCACGACGAACGCCTGATCGCCCGCGGGTTCGTCGTAGCGGAAGTCGACGACCAAGTCGCCGGCTGCATCGGTGCTGACGTGGCAGGTGTAGGTGGCCAACTACCCGCCCGAGCGGCATGGCAATCGCATCCAAATCATCCCCAACGTTGCATAAATCGGGGTGGTTTTCGTCACGCGGCGGGGCGTAGGGCGAGCTTCTCGGCGGCGAGTTCGGCGCTGTCGCGCGGGATCCCGCGGAAGAACAGCAACAAGATGCGAATCGAGCCCATTTCCCGGCCTCCAAGAACCGCCAACATCGCTCGAAGACGATTGCCGAGGCGTCGAGCGCATTAGACCGTAGGTTGTGCATTGACAAGGCGTAGGGAATACTCAGGATGGGCACGCGCAGTCATGGGCGAATACGAGGCATTGATCAACGAACACTACGGTCGCAACGATGTGGGCGAGAGGATCCTTTCCGGACTGCGGGCGGCCGGCAGGGACATCGACGCGCTCACGCGCGAGGACCTCGACGCGTGGGACCAACTCCACGTCGGCGGCGCGCGCGCGACGTGCGACGTGGCGACGCTCGCGAAACTCGAGCCCGGCGAGCGCGTGCTTGACGTCGGCTGCGGGCTCGGCGGACCGGCGCGGGCTTTGGCGGCCGAGTTCGGATGCGTCGTTACGGGCGTAGATCTCACCAAGGAGTTCTGCCGGGCGGCGGAGATGCTGACCGCGCGGCTGGGGTTGAGCGACTCGGTCGCGTTTCGCGTGGGCGACGCGAGGAAGATCCCGGTGGAGGACGGCGCGTTCGACGTGGCGTGGATGCAGCACGTATCGATGAACGTGGACGACAAGGGCAGCCTGCTTGCGGAGGTTCGGCGAGCACTGCGACCGGGCGGGCGATTCGTGTTTTACGAGCTTTGCGGCGTTCCCGGCGCCGCGGCGTTGCATTTTCCCGTTCCGTGGGCGAGCGACCCGTCATTGAGCTTCGTCGTTTCGACGGACGCGTTGCGCGATGTGCTGAAGACGGAGGGGTTCACCGAAATCGCGTGGCGCGACGTGACGGCCGGGGCGATGGAGTGGTTCGAAGCGATCGAGCGGGAGGCTGCGTCCCGCCCGTCAGATGCTCCGCCCGCGGGCCTGCACGCCATCGTCGGGGATGACTTCCCTCGCCGTGCGGCGAACGTTCGCCGCAACATGGACGAACAACGACTCGTCGCCGTCATGGCCGTGTACCGGCGCGGCGATTGAGCGAGCGTACCGAGTTTGCCGTCCGGTCCGATCCTAGAAGGATAGTCCCGGAATGATCGAGAGGACGAACCTGACAGCGGACACAATCAACTGGAATAGGAACGAGAATATTTCCATTGCTTCCTCGCGTTTGTATGCGGTGGCTACTCGCCACCGGATGGTGTGATGGGCGACACGCCGTCGACCTCTATATCGTCAATCTCCGGAGTGATACCGTTCATCCCGACGGTGATTCGGATTCCGGCGGGA
>JAJDDR010000579.1 GCA_029260255.1 Phycisphaerae bacterium | reverse complement strand
CACGCCGCCGACGACGATGCTGGTTGTCACCACGCTCAGTATCGTGGGCCAAGACAGCTTGCCCATCGAGTTGACCGAGCGTGCGATCTCTGCGATGTCACGCTTGGTCTCTTCTTGGAACTCGCGGAACTGTCTGTCCTGCCGGTCCTGGTTCTGCGCGATGCCCTGGATGAGCGCCCGCAGGGTAGAGATTTCTACCTCAGGCGCTCCGGCTGAACGGCTGGTCGGGGTGGGCATGTTGTGTTGGTCCTGTAGTTCATGCGAAGTTGGTGGGCTGCTGCGTGCCGAGATAGCCGAGCAGGTAGAGAGGGCTGAGTTGTGCGACCGGGCCCGAAGATGTGGGCGGCGCGTCGAGGCTGACGGGGCAGTAGTTGAGAAGGGCGTTGGCCGCGTCTACGAGTTCTTGTTGCGTGCCGATGAACCGCAGGTTGGCGGCCTTGTATGTGGCGGGCATCTTGTCGATGAGCGCCTTGAGTTGGTCGAGGGTTTCTTGGTTCATGCTGTAGTTGCGTAGAGGCCCGGCGTAGGTCGCCAGACCAGAGTCCGATTCAATGTGGCGCTCACCCGGCGTTCCATAAGGGAACCCGCCCACCCGCTTTGTATCCCGAGCGCCGACGATGTAGAGAGCTAGTGCATGTGTAGTTCGCTGTAGATCTTGCGTACCGTGTCGTTTATCTGCTTGTGCCAGGGCGCGTGCGCGTCGTCCGGCGTAGTCGGCGGTCCCGCGATATGCGACACCTTCGCGTCCTCTGGTATCTCGATTCGCGGCGGGAAGCCACCCGCCTTTGGTTTGGCGAACGGCTCGCCGGTGTTCGGGTCAATCAGACTCATCCCGCTAACCTCCCATGTAGTCACTTAGACGACCCGAGCCGACCGGCCTCAAGGATGGGCAGGTTGGCTTCCGTTGGAACGTAGATCACCTTCGAGCTATCGCTGCTCAATGTCGTGATCCACAAGTATCGCAGGTACTCGTCGTTGCCCGCGAGCGATTCGCCGATGATCCGGTTGGCCTCCGCTACGCCCTCAGCCCGCAGAATCTCGGACTGCTTTTCGGCGTTGGCCTGTTCGATCAACACCTTCTTGGACCACTCGGATTCGCGCAACGCGGCCTCGCCGCGCAGCGTCTGCGAGTAGATCCGGTACTTGGGTGCGCCCCACAGAAAGACGCCCGCTAAGACGCCCAACCCAGCAAGCACCAGCAACCATGCCGATACGATCCGTGCTCCGTCATTCATCCCGCTAACCTCCAAACCAGAAACCCGATCCCGGCGAGGCACGCTGCCCAGCCGGTCAACTCCGCGTAGCGCGGCCACCGTGCGCGCTTCGCTGGCTTGCCGCAGGGGTGGACGTCATCCATCACCCGTTCACCTTCACGTCAACGCCGCCCGCCGCGAACACGAACAACAGCAGCAGCCACCACCCAAGGGGCACATGCCCCAAGTTGGGAACGTCGAGGAACGCGGCAAGGCGGTCGTCGTAGCAGTACCAGAAGAGCCAGAGCAGTCCCATTATTCGCCCGCCTCCGCCTTGCCCGCCCATTCCATCGCGGTCTTCGGTCCGCCGACCGCCGGCAACCACCGCAGGTCGTGCGCCGTTGCCGGCCTCAGATACTCGCCATTGCCGCACGCGCAGAAGCACGCAGGCCCCTGGATGCTGGCGCCGTTCTCGTCGAAGCAATCATCGGGCAGGTTCTCGTACGCCTCGACCATCTCGGCGAGCTGGTTGATCGCGTTGTCAACGCAGCTCTCGTCGGCGTGATGCGCCCGCGTGCTCGGCTCCCATTCGGCGGGCTGCCAGACGATGTATTCGACGGTAAGCCTGACAACGTGCGGGGTGTGCTTGCTCATTCGCCAGACTCCGCCTTACCCGCCCATGCGTCAAAGAGTGGCTGCCAGAGGCGGGCCGTCTCGATTTCAACGCCGTTCCGCCCGTCGGCGTGATAATCACGTGGGTCTTTGTCGGCTCTTGAAAGGACGCGGACGGGTTCGTCTCGCATCATCATTTCAACACTGAACTGGATGCCAACGTCCCCAAATGGCTTCGGTTCTGTTATTGCAACCACTTGGTCAAGGTCAACCCACTTGCAGACATCGTCATCCATCGTGTTCCAATACTTGATCCTGTACGGCCTCACTGCGTCTCCTCCGCCTTGTGCTTGTTCCACGCCCTCAGCGCCGCCTGCTCCCGCTCGTCACTCTCAATCTTGCGGACCCACTGACGCGTTGCGTAGTCCTCTCGCAGCCAGCGCGTCGAGACGGACGCGATACAGACGGCAGCGGTAGACATAACGATCGCGGCGGTAGCGCTCGGCAGGAACGCGGACGCGGTTGCGATGGTGAGTAGCGCGGCGAGTGCGAGGGTGGGGGGTTTCATGCAAGCCTCCACACGATGTCGCATGACTGGCTGAGGTACTTGCCAAGGATGGCTGAACTCATGTAGTGCGGTGCCTCGCCCGACTGTGTCGCATTGTGGGTAAAGTTCACCGCGTGCGGCCCGTTTCGGTATTGATACCTGCCGTTGATGGTGCCCCACACCCGGCGCCAAGTGTCGCCCACGCTGCCCTCTGGCTTCCCCTCCGGGCTGTAGTCTTCGGGGAGCAGGGTGACTTCGGTGTCGCCCGGAAGCGGGTTTCCTCGCCCGCTCGGTTCCTCGACGTACACGGGATACCCGTAGCCGTCCGAAGATCCCAAGCACCTGATCGGCGTCCCTCGCAGCACCCACCTCCCGACCGGCACGTCCCTGAGCTTGACGCGGTCGCCGGGCTGGGGGGTGACGGGTCCGCAGCACTTCTCGCTCGCCTTCGCTTCGAGGGCGGTGAGGCGGGCTTCCACGTCACGCAAATCGTTGTTGAAACACGCCTGCTGCTTGTCGAGGATTCGCAAGTCTCGCCTTCGTGCCGACAATTGCTCATCCACGCCGAATCGCCAGTCGTTTATACTCTGCTTCCACCCCATCACTTCCCCCTCTCGCACGCCTCAACGCGGCTGTAGACCGCGTTCGGCCAGTAGATCACGCGGGCTCCGTCGTCCGTTCGCTCGAACGTTCCAAAGCTTGTGAGGTTGTAGATCAGGCCCATGTTCTTGCCGTTGTCAGGCCCCACGCAGTAC
>JAJDDR010000578.1 GCA_029260255.1 Phycisphaerae bacterium | reverse complement strand
GTTCAAACGCATCAAGAGACCCATTTTTTGACTACATTTGGTTTCAGCAGAAACGCCAGCCCGGATCTCCCCTCACGCAAGCTGAGCCGCGCCGAACCCGCCGAAAAAAAATCGCATTTCTCAAAACTGCGGAACTTGGGTTAACGCGTTTGCTCGACTTGCACCTCATCGCCCACCGCCCCTGGCGCCAGGGACACCCCGACGGCATCTGGCAGCTCTTGCCGTTGCCCCAATCCTCGAAACGAACCCCCGCTGCCCAAGCCGTCTCCCTCGGCGATCTCTGCCGATCACTCGGCTTTCCCCAGTCAGACCAGCCCACTCACCCCCCCAAACCGCCGGATTCCCGCGCTTCCTGACCGCCGGCAACACCCCGTGGTCCACAGTCTCCGAGAAGCCCGCCGCCCGGTTGGGCGTTGCTCTTGGCGACACATAGTTGCATGGCCCGCGCGTCTCTCATGTCAACGTGAGAATCCCCATCAAAATCGCCCATGCTTGCAAGGCGTCTCATCACGAGGATTGCCGTATCGCCGGTAACCGTGTCGAGTCCGCGCCAAGCTACCTCGCGCTGGTCGTTTATGCTGCCGCTTGCGTTTGAATAACCGAAGTCCGGGAGCGCGAAAAAGACGCCGTCCAAGCGTCCCCAGGTTTCGCGTTGCTGCGTCTGGTCATTCCACTTCGCAAAGAGTACGTCCCCATCGTTATTGATACATGGATTCGAACCGTCGCTCGATATTACCGTCAGGATTCCCGCGTCCCAAAGCACAACGCCGGCCCCCTCTTCATACCAGATCACCTGAACGTGGTCATTGATATCAACCGGGCTACGACGCACATCGCCTTCCGTTAGCTGAGTTGTAGTGCCTTCATGATGAAGCATGATTTGGGACACCCACGGGCCTACGCTGAAGTCAAACTGGACCCAGGCGATGTCACCTGCCGAATTGCCCCGGGGACCTTGGTTGGACAGGTCATCGTCGGTTATCTGAAGTGTCTCCCCTTGTTCGGTCAAGAAGACCTCCACATCATCGAAAGTCCCCGAGAAATCGTGTACCCAGACGATCTGATTCGCGTCGTTGATCTTCGGGCTTTGGTGGACCAGGTGCGGTGTTTCGACGGTCGTCATCTCGCCGCCTTCCCAGATGATTAAGTCACATCCGGAGTTGAAGTACGACTCGCAGCGTATCCACGTCACCACGGAGTTGTTGTTGATCGAGGGATGAACGTCGTACCCGCCGTCGTCCCTGATCTTGCGGATTACACCGTCACTGTACAGCCACACGTCCGCGACATCGGGTGGAAAGGCGGAGGACCAAACAACCTCCGAACGGTTATTGATCTCCGGCCGAGAGTGGATGCCGAGGTCGTTGGCCAGGACGACAACTTCATATCCCTCGGGGATTTGCGCCGACGTGCCGTCGTTCAGCCCGATCACCCCGAACAGAATTGCACAAACCGATGCGACCTTCATTCCGCCACTCCTTTCACGCCCGCACGCGACGTGAGCTGCGTGAGCTGCGTGAACTGCGTGAACTGCGTGAACTGCGTGAACTGCTGCCGTCCAGTTATATCGGACCGTACTCCCAAGTCAACACAAATCGAGGAGGTTTCACTCATTTGATTCACTGTGCGGTGACAGACGGTGACAGTGCGGACTATGCCTCGGCGGTCTTGCATGCAACTGTGTGGTTCTCTTGTGCGGTGATGCTGCGCTCGTCGAGCATGAACGGCCCGTTGCG
This sequence comes from Phycisphaerae bacterium, assembly GCA_029260255.1. Lineage (GTDB taxonomy): Bacteria > Planctomycetota > Phycisphaerae > UBA1845 > UBA1845 > OFTM285. The sequence goes on along the minus strand of JAJDDR010000578.1, from coordinate 2,638 downwards.
CAGGACGCAGCGGATGTCCTGTCCTCTCTGAGGGTGACTGTGCGTTCGGCGTGCGACGTCCGTCCCCCACCCTTCGCATACGGCGAAGAATGGGGCACCCGCATGTCAATCCGCGGGGGCTCGACCCTCCAACTCACACAACGCCGCGAGCCATTCTACGTAGATGTACGGCACGCTGAAGCGGTCATGCAGTTCCTTGATCTCGCGCAGGGTCGCTTCCGACTCCTCCGGCTGCCAGCCCTGACTCTCGACTTCGCAGAAGAAGATCCGGCACCCGATCGGCCGCCCCGCCCGGGTCGTGCAGAGGCCTTGCGAATGGTATGGGCAGGACCCCGCGTCGATCTCGCCGGGGGCCGGCACGTCCCTGTTCGCGAGGAAGTACGCCAACTCGACGGGTGTTACGAACAGCTTGTGACCGAAGGAGTCGAACCGGCAGCAGGCGCCGCGATTGATGCACCGCGGGTTTCGCGACGCGACTCGCGCATCCAATGCGGCGTAGACCGGCCCCACCGCCTCGACGAATCGCGCGTCGGCCGCCAACGCGCGGATCTCGGATACCGGCAGTTTTGCGTCCACCATACTCACCACGATTTCTTCAGGCGCAGGTCCTCAATTGCGACGAAATCGTGGTGCTTTCCACGATTCGCACCGGGGCAGCCTCCGGCGACGCTGTTCCAGGAATCCGGCGACTTGACGTTGCCGGACCAGAACGGCCACGTGCGACATTGCAAGGGCCGAACGTCGTAGATGGAGCAGCCGGACTTGCCGTCGGCACGTGTGAGGAAGATGCAGTCGCCGCCGGGTCTCTCGGTGAGGCTGTACTTGTTCAGACCGACGCGGCGCAGGTGTTCCTTGCTCAGCGTGCCGTCGGTCCTGCCGAGGCGGAGTGAGATTCGACGGATCTCCTCCCGGGTGACCCACACGTATCCCGGTGCTCCGCTGCAGCAGTTTCCGCACTGCGTACACTCGAACGCCAGGCCGGCAACGTACCATTTCTCTTTTCGTGACATTCGGCAGCACCCCAGAAGCCCGAAGAACGCCAGCGGCGCAAGCGCGGAGGTTATCAGCCGCCCCGCCGCTACACAACGGCGGGGGGAAGGCACGGAGGCACGAAGGGGGGCGGTCGTTGGCGGTAGCCTTTCGGGCTTGGGTTCGTTTGGCGCCTGGCGCTTTGGTGCTCCGTCGCGCGGGTTCGCGGTCGCGGCGGCTGAATGGACGCCGATCGCCGGCACGAAGACCGCCAATGCGATGATTCGTGCCTTCTGCTCGACTCTCATTCGCATCTTTCGCTCCCGATTCATGCTGTGCGCGGCGACGCCGCTCGGTTGATAGCGTCTCCCGATCGGCGGAACCGACTCGGCCGTTCCCTCACAGGGTACGTCGCGGTTGGGCGGTGAATCTGACACGAAATCCGAGAATTCGCGTTGGAAGCGTCGAATCGTCGGTGGGATCGCAACGCCCCGTTCGTTCGCGGCCAGATTCCTCGCTACGCTCGGAATGACGGACGGTCTCGTTGACCGGGTGACGCTTCAGCCGTGGGGGGATGTGAACGCCGTACGCAATCGAGTCCCCCACCCCTGAAGGGATGGGCCACCCGCCACGGAGCAGTGTCGACGGTTCCGATAAGCGGCGCGGAGGGCGACTGACGCGGGGGCGGGGGTGTGACGATACAAGCGGCAGAGCCATGCGGTGGCGGTGCGCGGGAGGGTCCGCGCGCACGGGGTGGGCGAGTTTGTGATATGACGCGACGGAACATCATCTGGCTTGGCATTTTCATGATCATCGGTGCGATGTTCTTTGCGCTGTCGCCGATCATTGCGCAGCAGGATTCGGTGTATCGCACTTACGCGTCACTCGTCGAGGTCGACGCACTGGTCCGCCGTCGATTCGTGGACGACGTTCACGATCGACGCCTCGTACACGGCGCGATCCGCGGGATGATGCTCGAACTCGACCCGTACAGCGGCTACATCGCACCGGACCAGATGGCGGACTTTCGTAGGCGAAACACCGGTGAATACGTCGGAATCGGACTGGAACTCGGTATGGCCGGGGGCGGCGTGACGGTCATCGCGCCGATCGAGCGTTCACCCGCGATGCGCGCGGGAGTGCAACCGGGTGACACTCTGCTGACGGTCGACGGGCGATCGGTCGAAGACCTCTCCGTGCTGGACGTTTCGGGCGCGCTGTCCGGCGAGCCGGGGAAAACCGTCGCCGTCGGACTCCGGCACCGCAATGGCGAAGTCGTCGACCTCACCATCACGAGGGACCGCGTCAAGCGGCCTCTGGTGGCGGGGATTCGGCGAACGACGGACGGCGGCTGGGATTACATGCTCGACCCGGATCGTGGGGTGGCCTACATCCGTATCCCACACTTCAGCGAGGGGGTCAGCGCGCAGTTTGACGAGGCGCTGCGCACGTTGGCGAAACGCCCGGTGGCCGCGTTGGTTATTGACCTGCGTTTCAACCCCGGTGGCATGATGACCGAAGCGCTGGAGATCGTCGATCGGTTCGTGGCGAGCGGCACGCTTCTGACGACGGTGACCCGCCGGCGGGCCATCGACACGTACACTGCGAGACCCGAAAACACGGACGCACAGACCGAATTGGCGGTGCTCATCAACGAGGGCTCGGCCAG
>JAJDDR010000577.1 GCA_029260255.1 Phycisphaerae bacterium | reverse complement strand
CAGTGTCTCGGAATTGATGACGCTTTCCTGAACCGAGCCCCGACCGTCACAGAGCGGTTTCTTTGGTCCGCTCCCTGACGGTCGCGGCTCTGACAAGACGCTATCTGGCTGAGGCACTACGCTAAGCGACGCCGGAGTCGTCACCTTCGTCCTTGTACCGCTCGTGCTCTTCCTCCTTCTCGTCCCCCGGGTCGTCGTCTCGCGCGTCGTCTTCGTCGTACCACTCATCCGCCTCGTCAGACTCAGCCGAACCCGCCTCGGGAATGCGCACGGCCGTGGGCGCGCCGGCGAGGGCGTCGCTCGCGGTCACGGAGCAATCTCCCCGCTTCATCTGCTCCCATTCTTCGGGCGTGATCTCTACCTCACGTGCCTGCGAGCCCTTGTAGTCGCCAACGATGCCGGCGGCGGCCATCTGCTCGATCAGGCGCGACGCACGCGAGTAGCCGACGGTCAAACGCCGCTGCAGCAAGCTGACACTGCCGCGGCTGGTTTCGAGCACGACCTCGACGGCACGGTCAAATAACGGGTCACGATCGGTGATCGAAGCGGCGCCTTTGGCGCGCATGCGGAGCAACTCCGGATGAAACTCGGGTTTCGCCTGACGGGTGATGAACTCGATGACGCGGTTGAGTTCGTCATCTTCGACGAACGTCCCCTGGGCACGGCTCAGTTTGTGCGACCCGGGCGGCAGGAACAGCATGTCACCCTGACCCATGAGAACCTCCGCGCCGTTCTGGTCGAGAACGATGCGCGAGTCCATTCGTGAAGCCACACGAAACGCGCAGCGGCACGGCAGGTTCGACTTGATCAAGCCCGTGACCACCTTCGCCTCCGGACGCTGCGTGGCCACAATGATGTGGATGCCCACCGCACGCGACTTCTGCGCCAGTCGCGAGAGGTGGTGCTCGACCTCCTTGGCCGAAGTCATCATCAGGTCCGCCAACTCGTCGATAACGATCATGATGTGCGGCAGGTGCTTGGGAATCTGCGCCCGCTCCCCGTCCGTGGTCGGTTCGAGGCGCTTGTACAGCTCCTCTTCGCCAAGTTTGTTGTACGCGCCGATGTTGCGTACCCGGGCTTCGGCGATGATCGCGTATCGTTCGTCCATCTTGGTGACGGCCCACTCCAGGATCTGCTCGGCGCGCTGCATATCGGTCACGATCGGCGTCATCAGATGTGGGATGTCCTTGAACTGGCTCATCTCCACCATCTTCGGGTCGATCAGAATGAGCTTGACCAGGTCGGGACGACGGCACATCAAAACGCTCATGATGATCGAGTTCAGGCTGACGCTCTTGCCGCTGCCGGTGGTTCCGGCGATGAGCATGTGCGGCATGGTCGTCAGATCGACCACCAGCGGCGCCCCGGAGGCGTCCTTGCCGAGAAAGAGCGGGATGGCCATCCGCTCGATGCGCTTCTCGCTGGACAGCAACAACCCCTTGAGGCGAACCGTCTCCTTCTCCGTGTTGGGCACCTCGACGCCGACCGTGTTCTTGCCCGGAACGGGCGCGATGATGCGCACGCTCGGAGCGCGTAACGCCCGGGCGACGTCGTTGGCCAGGGTCGAAATCTGGCTGACCTTGATGCCCGCACCAAGCGACAACTCGAACATCGTGATGACCGGACCCGTATCGATCTCGACCACGCGGGCGTCGATCCGGAATTCCTGCAGCGTGCGCTCGAGCGTCTTGGCTTTGGCCCGCAACACCGATTCCTGAGCCGCCGTGAACGCGTATTCCGGCTGGTCCAAAAGACTGATCGGCGGAAACTCCCACGCGTCGAGACGCTTCGGATATGGCTCGTGCGCCCCGGTCTCGTGAACTCCGACGCCGTCGTCCGCGACTTCGGCCACACCGACTGCCGTATCGGCTTCGTCGCCGTCCGACGCGTCCGGCCTCCCGTTGTCAAACAGCGTGGGCTGGTTCTCATCCGACTTGCGATGGCGTTTTCGCGAACCCTCTCGATCACCATGAAAACGAAGCTTGGGACCCTCGATCTGCGCCGTCTCTTCCTCGACCTCGACCTCGGCGTCCGCCTTGCTGTGGGCGAGTTTCGCCGGACGCTGCGGTCGCACGATTCGAGTCATCTCCGCAGCGCCCGCGGCCACCGCAGCCGCCGGGGCCGGCAGGTACGCCCGCGCCGCAACGATCGCCTCACCCGACGCATGGGCAGCTTGCTTGACCGCCCCCGAGATTCTCAGCACCCAACCCTCCGCCGTGAAAAGCAGCCCCACGAAGAGACAGTAGCCCAGCACCAGTACGGTGCCGACGCCGGCAAACGTCTCGCTCAGAAACGCGCCCGTCGCGGCACCGACGACGCCCCCGTTTCCGAATTGAAGCGCGTTTGCCCCGGGCGTGGAGACCAGATGCACGGACGCCGAGGTGCATACCACCAGCAGCATCAGGCCAAGCACCCGCTGCCAGAAGTTCACGATCCGGCCGCGCATCAGCCACAGAATGACCGCCGCGGTGGAGAACAGAACGAGCGGATAAACGCCGTCGCCGACGACGCGGCGCAAGTGGTAGGCGACAAACGCGCCAGCTTTACCGCACGCGTTGACCGTAGCTTCACCGTGCGGGTACTGATCGGCGCTGGGCCAATCGCCGGCGTCGAAGGAGAGCAGCGATACCCAGAGGAACAGACTCACCAGGAGCATGAAGAAGGGTCGGACCAGCCCGCCGGAGGCGGACCGACCCGCCCGCTTTTTGCCGGACATCGAGCACGTCCTTTCCCACAAGGGTCGCCGGCGTACCGCCACCCCGCGCCGGAAGATGGCGATGTCGGCACTGAAAACCGCGATTTCTCAGGATATCATCGGGCATCGACGCGCCAACCCTGCAAGGTTTCAACACACCGTCGCCCGCGGGCAACTCAAGGGCGGGTCATCGCAGCCTGAAACCGCTGGTAGTCGATGAGGTCGATGTCGCCGTCGCCGTCGAAATCGCCCGCAGAACAGGACGACGGAAGATCGCCGCCCCGAAGCGATAGACAGGTTTGGAGACGGGCAAAGTCGCCCAGATCAACGTCGCCGTCACCGTCGAAATCGCCACGACGCGGGCGATCGTTGCGTGCGGTCGCGGGGACCGTCACGGGGACCGCGAGTATCGGCGCCCTCCCGACCGTCGCTCTATCGGTTCCGGCGGATTCGGCGGCGGGCGGGCGCTCCGCCGTGCCCTCGCGCCCGGATCGTCTTTCCCGAAGAAAGTCCAACTGCCGGCGGGCCGCTTCGAATTTCGGACTGAGCTTCAGGACCCGGGTGAACGTCCGCTCGGCGTCGTCCACCAACCCCTGCGTTCGGTAGGCCAACCCGAGGTTGTACAACGCGTCGGGCGCCGGCAACACCCGGCGGAATTCGGTGAGTGCTCCGTCGAAATCCTCCTGGGCGGCAAGGGTAACCCCAAGGTTGATGCGCGCCCGATCGAAGACCGGGTCCATGAGAACGGCGCGTCGCAACTCGCGCTCCGCCTCCGCCCACTTCTCCTGGAGGATGTACTCGAAACCGAGGTTGTTCCGCGCCACGCCGTCCTCGGGCTTGATCGTGACTGCCCGGCGAAGCGCCTCCTCGGCCTCACCATGCTTGCCGAGAAACCCATAGAGAATGCCGAGCCTGTTGTAGACCGCGAAGTTGTTTGTATCGGTTTGCAGAGCGCTGTTGTACTGGGCGATCGCTTCCTCATAGTTGCCCGTCGACTCATGATACCGGGCCGCACGGTAATACGTTGTCCACTCGATATCCGGCTCGGGCGCCGCTCGCGAGGCGGCGACGGCTTCAGACCTGATCTCGATGTGGCTGTCGTTGCGCGGGCGGACGAACGCCGACTGCTCGCGCGGCGCGCAAGCGACCACAACGAAGCAGAGAAACCCGGCCGCCGCTAGCTGCAATTCGGATCTCATTTCCCCTCTGGCTTCGCCTGTTTGCCCGCATCGCCGGCGACCGCCAGTGCCTTGTTCTTAGCCGCGATGGCATCCATCGCGGACACCGGACGCCCACCCGACAGCATCGGCGCAATCGTGATGCTCGTCGTGTCCAGACCGGTGTCCGTCAGGTATTGCTTGATGCTCTCGATACGCGCCGCAACGAGGTCCTCGTCGACCGAGCGCGTTTCATAACGCACCATGCCGTCGAATCGTTCCAGAGATATCCCGATACGATCCAACTGGTTCGTGCCGAGACCGTTCAGTTTGCCGGTGTGCGGGTAGAAGTGACCATCTGCGACAACCATGTTGTGTGCCGCAGCGTTGAGCACCATCGGCTGGCTGTAGCCATCCAGGGAACCGCGGTCGAGGGGCTTGTAAAGAAGCGGTTCCCGCCGCTGCTTGGTCTGACTGTCGCACCCGAGCACGAGCAGCGGCAAGACAACGGTCACGGCAAGCCGGAGCTTTGAACTGATCATGGGCACATTCCTTTTCGCGACGGCGGACCAACTACAAACGCGGCCTGAACTCCGCCTACCACCGTTCATGGCGCCGATCACGGCCTTTCGGCGGTCCGGGTCTCAAAATCCTCGTCCGGCTTCGCCGGACCCCAAGGACCGTGCAGCGAGAGCTGGTTCGGCTCGGACCGCCATCGCGCTCGCCTTTCGGCCAACTCCGTGTCTTCCATCATCCCGTCGACGTCGAGCGGATCCGCGTCCATCGAATCCTCGACCTCCGGATCCGCCCCTTCGAGAACGCCGAGAAAGTAGAGCTCCACATCCGTCGGGTCCCTTATATCCTGTCCTGGCACGTTCGGCACCTGGTCCGGTGTGAGTGCCGATGCAATCTCCGGTGTCACCAGCACCACCAACTCGGTCCGCTGCCGCTGATACTCCACCGAGCGAAACAACGGCCCCAGCACCGGCAACTCGCCAAGCCCGGGAATCCCGCTGGTGACGCCGCGTATATCGTCCTGAAGCAAGCCCGCGATCGAAATCGTCGAGCCACTGTCGAGTTCCACCGTGGTCTCGACGCGACGCGTGGTCACCGCGGGAACAAATCCGGTCGCCGTCACCAGCCCCCGCGCCTCGTCGCGCGCGCTGATTTCCGGCGCGACCGTCAGCCGAATCCGCTGGTTGGGCAGCACGAGTGGCGTAAACGTCAGGTTCACACCGAACTCTTTGTACTCAATCGTGATCGCACCGGCGTTCGAACCACCCTGCGGAATCGGAACAGGGAATTCGCCACCCACGAGGAACTTGGCTTCTTCACCGCTTACCGCGACCAGCGTCGGTTCGGCGAGAATCCTGGACAACTGATTGTCCGCCATCGCGCGGATAAACAGCTCGAGGTTCGCACGCGGAAAACCCAGGACCAGCGCCGATTGCGGCGTGATCGGAATGTCGCCCAGCGTGAACGGAATCGGGGATGGCGTCCGCAGGTTGGTCCCGGCGACGGGCTGAATGTTCGTCGGATTGAAACCGCCCAGGTTGTTGACCAGGAACCCATCGCGGAAATTCTCGCCCGCAAGGAATCCGTTGACACCCAACCTCCGCACCGCGGTCCGGCTGACCTCGGCCACGACGCACTTCAAAAACACCTGCTGCTCGGCGGCGATGGTGAGGAGATTCTCAACCCGAATCTCCCCGCCCGCCACGTTGGGGATGAACATGGTCGCCATACGGAAGACCTGCTCGGCCACGTCCGCCCCACTGACGTTCCCGATGAGAAGGACATTGCCGTAGATCGAGAGCGCCTGGGCGTCCGACTGCGGATCGAGACGCGTGATCTGCTTGTTGAGCAACTCCAGGTCCAGCTCGACGGTCACCTCGAAAACATGCTGCGCACCGTCGTCGGTGTATACCATTACCTGTGTGACGCCGTATTTCTCACCCGTGACAAGCAGCTTCGTTGGGTCCAGTACCGTGAGGCGAACTATTTCCGCCTTCGTCGCCTCGACGCGATCGAACGGCATGGAGGTCTCGATGATGATCTGTCGTCCAACCGCCACCTCGACCGGCACGGCGACCTCCCGCGGGTCCCGAATGCGCGCCGAAAAGTCGCCATTTCCGCCCCCGACCTCGGCCTCGGGTGCTTGAGCGATGACCGGCTGCTCCCCAGAGAGTCCGACCAACGCTGACGCTCCGATCGTGAAGAGCAAAGTGGACAGACCGGCAACGCCGCTGGCCACCCGGCGGGATCGGGAGTCGCGACCGAACCGGAAACAGCTCGCGAGTAATGAAGTTGTCATGGTTTGAAGTTCTCCACCCCACCGCTGACGACGGTGCTGCTCCCACAGATCGGCGGGCAACCGGATCCGTCTCGGTTCATGCCCGCCTCGACGCGGAACCGCATGCTCGCGACGAAAGCAGCCGATCGCCAATACTCGGCTGCCGTGAACGCCAAACGGCCGCCTCTTCGGGGATGCTGCCAGCCCCGCCCGCGCCAATAACCACTGCGGACCCTACGAGACCGGCTCCAGCCCGTCAAGTGTTCTTTCGGGCGAGCGCGCCCCAAACTCGGGGCGCGGAACGAGACGTTACTCGTGCCCGCAACTGGCTTTGTGGCGTGAACCCACGAGTCGCGGTCCGCCCCAGGCGCAGCGGGCCACCCCACCGTCGGCGCCGGATGCCCAGCAGACGCCTCATGGGTTTGCCTCCCACGGAACCGCCGCCCGCCAGCGGCCGAGGAGCGGCGAGGTCGCTTCGAGCGGTCCCGAGGTCACCCGAGTTGTTGTTCGCGCCCGACGATCATTCGGATGCGCGTTGGCTGGCGAGACTGCTTCGGTTGGGACTGCTGCCGGAGGGGCATATCTATCCGAAAGAGCAGCGGCCGGTGCGTGATCGGGCTTCGGTTCTGCGCCAACTTGGTGCAGGTTGTCATTGACGTGTACGAAGGCCAGGAGATCGACGTTCGGCTCCTGCGCACGGCGTTGGTAACGAGCATCGGATTCGATGAAGCCAAGTGCCTCTTGGAGCAAGTGAAAACAACAGACCGACGCGCCGTCGCAGTGGCGCGCTAGCATGCGGAGATTCCGATGAGCAGTGGAGCGTATCAGATCAAACATCTTCGCGGCGAGTTGCTCGGCGCGTTGAAGGACTATTACCCGAACGGGCTGGCTGCCAAGACGATCTTCGCGACGATCGTAGCGCCCATCTTCCCGGGAATGAAGTGGGACGAGACCTTGCGACAGATCGTCTACCTTCACGAACGCGGCTTCCTCGAGGCGGTCGGGCAGTCCGGCATCGGTGGAGAGAAATCTCTTGAGCGTGAGAACTACCGCGTGACGCCAGCCGGGTTGGATGTCGCCAACGGTGTAACGACAGACGAGGCTATCACGATCGAGGAGTGAACCATGGGCGAGCGTGGTCCCAAGCCAATGGTGGTCCTGAACCTCACACCCGAGGAACGCCGGGAACTCGACACCGCGATCATCGACGGGCGTGAGACGAAGGCGGACTTGTACGGTCGGTACAAGGCCCGCGTCTGTTGCAGCTACCGCAACTTCTGCAACTACGCTTCCCGGCTCGAAGCCCGTGCCAAAAATCGCTACGTCGGCGAGCTGCTCACCGGTGTTTTCGGCAACATGCCGGATTCGGAAATCGATGTGAGAGCACGCGGCGTCGTGATGGGCATCCTCAACCGCCTAGCGATGAACGTGATGGAGGACGGGGAGATCAACCCCAAGGATCTACGCGATGTCGTTAAGGCGTTCGACATGATCCGACGCGGTGCGATCGCCGACGCCGACGCCAGCCGTCGCCGCCTCGAATGGGAAGTCGTTCGGACGGCGGGTGTGGCCGAAGCGGCTGAGCAGATCAAGCGCGAACTGGCCACGGAAGTCGGCAGCGACTCCGACTTGCGCCATCGCCTGGAGCAAGCCGTCGACCGTATCAAGGACCGTGCGGACAAACCGGCGAGGGAGATCGTCACCGCACAGATCATCGACAAGATCGCCCGCAAGCGCGGACTGGCCGCTGGGGCGCTTAACCGTACAGCGCAAAGTGGTCAGAACCGCGCCCGTCAGGAAGCGGCCTCGCGCGCATGAGGCGTTTGCGAGGGTTCGGGGCCGCTCCTTAACAGTCGCGGTTCTGCCAGTGTGTCGACCTTGCGCTGTACTGTTAAGGCTATCCGCGACGTGTTCGGGTTGGATGAAGACGAAGAACCCGAGCCCGAACAAGGGCTGACCGCAGAGAAGCGACAGGAAATCCGAGACATCTACGGGATGCCGGACGAAAGCGATGGGTAGCATGCACAAGCGTGGTGACATCCTGCTGGCATTCGCGGCTGACGGGTATTGGATGGGGCCATACTTCTTCGTGCGCGACGATCCGAAGTCGCCGGACTACGCCCAGGTTACCTGTCCGGAGGAATACGCGGACACCGGTGACCTGCGTGCCACGACGTGCGTTCGGGCGGACATGTTGGTTCGCCCGCGCGTGCTTGGCCTCACGCCGGAAGCGGATGCGCCCGACGCCGCGATGGACAAGGGACCACCCATCAACGCCGCGCAACGCCGCCTACTGTTTGCGCTGGGCAAGGCGCGAGGATTCGACGTAGACGGGCTCCGGGCTCTGACGCCGAATGGCAGCATATCGAAGCGATCACGCTCTCAGGCCAGCGACGTGATTGACCGGCTTCAGGGCTCAGGGGGGATCGGGATACGTCGCCAGCGACCAGGGATCGGCGTCTGGCAGGCAGATAGGATTGATCGTCCACCTTCGGGACTTGCTCGGCTTCTCCGCCATGGAGTTCAGCGGGTGGCTGTCGAAACGCTTCAAGGTAAGCGGCATCGAGGAAGTACGAGACAACGCCTTGGCGAGTCGCATCATCGGCGGGCTGACCCGCATGTTGGAGAACCGCCAGGGCACGGGCAAGGCCCACCAAACAACGGCGATCGATCGGCCTCCAAAGGCCCGTTGAACGCCGTTCATACCTCTCTTTCTTGCGAAATCCACGTGAGTGGGGACAAGGAGTGTACGTGCCGATTCGCGGGCCATATTTGACGATAATCGGCCATTCTTGCTTTGATGCAACGGCCGGCAGAGTACGGCGTGGGTCCTTTTTGGGGACAGCTCCCCGGGTAACCGTCCCCGCACATGGGCAATACTACCCGAACCGAAAACGCAGAGGCCTTCCAGGGGATATTTCAACGGAATGTAAACTATTACCAATACGGACGATAGAGAAAACACATTCCAGATCGCGAATCGTGGCACGGACAATGCCATCCACTTGCTTATTGACCCAACGGAGGTTTGGGCATTGGATCACTCGGCGTCGCCGAAGGCAGTGAGATTCGCCCGAGTCGGGCGTCGGATCGTAACGCCGGACGACCGAGCGGTCGGCTGGGTAATCGCCGAAATGGCGTTCCTGGCCGAATACAGGGGTGCTGCAGAGAATAAGAGCTCAGCGCAAGAGGACGCAGCACCCGCCAAGGGGTCCGATTTCTCCTTATCACCGTAGTGGGAAGGAGTTATCATCGGTGGCGAATCAAGAACGGCCTTGCATGGCACATGGCGCGCCGTTAGAATCGCGGCCTGGCTGGCGACGCGCCTCAATTTGGTGCGTTCATCTCACGGGGTTGATGTTGTGCCTTATGCGGAACGTACCGCAGTAGGTTCGACTTTTCGATACGCGGATGCGACGCAGGGCGTCGCGTTCGTTAGAAAGGATTTCAAATATGAGCACACTTATTGCAAAAGCGAAACAGTTCCTCGACAGCGAGGATGGACCCACGACGGTCGAGTACGCCGTCATGCTGGCACTGATCGTCGCCGTCGCGATCGGCACGATCGCCGCGTTGGGTACCAAGGTGAAGGATACCATCGAGGCCGTCGACAACGCGATGCCGGCACCCGCAGGTTCCTAGCCGTTGCCTTGATCGTCACGCGGTGGCTCCCTCGGTGGCGACGGAGCCCCCGCTTCGTTTTTGTGCGGATCGCGAGATTCCATCCGTTTCACCATTCAAAACCGGGGTGGTCATGGCATTTGACCGGGTCGCTGTGCGCCCACCGGATCGAGAGGATGGCAGCAAATGAACGGATTGCTCCCTGACAACTACTGGACATCCGCGATTGCCATCGTGCCGGTGGTCTCGATCTACGCGTCGTTCATCGACTACCGCGAACACCGGATTCCGAATTGGTTGAACACGGCGCTCGCGGCGGCCGGCATCGCCTGCCAGACGGCGTACTTCGGCTGGTCCGGGCTGGGTTGGTCGATCGCCGGGCTGCTCACCGGCTTCGGCTTGCTGATTGTTCCGTGGCTCACGAATAGCATGGGTGCCGGCGACGTCAAGCTCATCGCAGCGATAGGGGCCTGGCTGGGTCCGTGGTTCACGCTGCTCGGGTTTTGCCTCGGCGTGTTCATCGGCGGCGC
>JAJDDR010000576.1 GCA_029260255.1 Phycisphaerae bacterium | reverse complement strand
GAAAGCGACTGACGCCCACGCCCGCGAACCGCATCGCGTCGGAATTGGGACTGACCGTCGTGCCGGCCCCGAATGTCAACGACCGCGCCACGATCGAGCGCGTCCGCGAGGCGCGAGCGGACGTTGGCGTCGTGATCGACTTCGGGCAAAGAATCGGACCGGAGTTTCGCGGTGTGATCCGCGGCGGCTGCGTCAATCTCCACGCATCGCTGCTCCCCGCCTATCGCGGCGCCGCCCCGTTTCAATGGGCCATCATCCGCGGCGAGACCGTCACCGGCGTGACGGTCTTCAAACTGGTCGACCGCATGGACGCCGGCGCCGTGCTCGCCGAATCCGAAACATCGATCGGTGAAACAGAGACGGCCGACGAACTGCACGATCGCCTCGCGCAGTTGGGACCGGCTGCCGTAGCCGAGGCGCTGGAATTGTTCGAGAACGACCGCGTCCCCGAAGGCGCGGTTCAGGACGACGGCCGCGCCACCAAGGCACCGAAACTGAGCAAGGCGGACGGACGCATCGACTTTGCCGCACCGGCGGCGCAACTCTCGTGTCGTATTCGCGGGCTGTGGTCTTGGCCTGGGGCGAGTTGCCGGTTTACGTCGGCGGACGGATCACGCGATGAGGTCGTGACGCTCGCCCGAGTCGGGGTTGTCGATACGCCGATCTCGGCGGAACAGCCCGGCGCGATCAACGAGAATCTTCACGTTCATGCCACCGACGCCGCAATCGAGATACTCGAACTCAAACCGCGCGCGGGTCGATTGATGTCCTGGCGTGATTTCGTCAACGGCCGCCGCGTGCAACCGGGTGACCGCTTCCTGCCGCAGCAATCGTAGGGACTCTGCTGGGGTCAGGCTTACTTGTCAACGCCGGGCACCACCCGGCAGCGACGGGAGTGTTCCGCCCGGCGAACACTCACGCCCGCCGTACCGGCTACGGACGACTTGACACGAAAAACGCCCCACAACAGCCCGGCACAGGGGCGATCCGCCCGAGAACCAGATTCCGCTGATCAGACATTGTAGTTATTGCCCGGCGGGGACGCCGCGCGCCGCAATGACAACGGTTGGGACATCGGCTCGGGGCCAACCGGAGCTGGGACGCCCCCTCGCGTCCGGGTCAACTTATCGGCACGCAGACACGGAGGCGGCAGTGCGGTAGGATGCCGCGCGGCACGGTCGATAACCCCTGCGAAACCGGTTCGTAGCAGGCAGCCGTTTGAATGACCGATGAACTGCCTGGGGCGGGTTTGGTCCCGGTCTGAACATCACCGTGCCGTAGGTCCGGACTCTTCCGCGATTTGTGCGGTCGTCACACGGTGCGATCAACCAGGCGACGTCGCATCCGCGGAGGCAGTTCATGAGTTCCCAAATGAGTATGAACGTCGTTTCCGGTTCACACGATCATGGTCGCTCGCAGCTGACGGGCTTGAATTGGGCTGCCATCGCCGGTGGCGTCGTCTTCTTCACGTGGTTGGTGTACGCCGCGTACTTCGGTCACCGTGAAGCTGCGCACGAAGGTCACCACGTGCCAGCGATCTGGGCTTGCATCCCGTTCGTCGCCATCCTGCTGGCGATTGCGGTCCTCCCGCTCGTGCCGGCGACGGAACACTGGTGGGAAAGCAACCAAAACCGCTTGGTGGTCTCTCTCTTCCTCGCGGCGGTGACGCTCTGCTACTATGCGTTCACCGAGGGGTTGGCCACCGTGACGACGGTGCTGGAACACGCCGTGCTTGCGGAGTACGTGCCGTTCATAGTGTTGTTGTTCTCGCTGTACGTGATCAGCGGCGGGATCAGCCTGCGCGGAGACCTCGCCGCTCACCCGGGGACGAACACGACGTTCCTGGCGGTCGGAGCGCTCCTGGCGAGTTTCATCGGAACGACCGGTGCGAGCATGCTGCTCATCCGCCCGCTCCTGCAGACCAACAGCGAACGGAAGCACGTGACCCACACGGTGATCTTCTTTATCTTCCTGGTGAGCAACATCGGCGGCTGCCTGCTTCCGATCGGCGATCCGCCGCTGTTTCTGGGATACTTGCGCGGTGTTCCGTTTCTCTGGACACTCGGTCTGTTCCTCCCGTGGATCGCGACCACCGCGGTGCTTCTTGCCACGTACTTCGTGTTCGACCACTTCATGTATCGCAAGGAAGCGGTGCGCGATATTCAGAAAGACGAAACGCAGCGCCAGCCACTGTCGATGCGCGGCGGCATCAACTTCGTCTACCTGCTCGGCATCGTGCTGTGCGTCGGGTTGCTTGATCCGTCCAAGTCCTTCTTCGGTCTGTTCACGCCGTTCCCCATGATGCGCGAGCTTCTGATGCTCCTGCTCGTCGTGATGTCGTTGAAGACGACGCCCAGCGGCGTGCGCGAAGCAAACCAGTTCAACTACCATGCCATTCTGGAGGTGGCCGCCTTGTTCATCGGCATCTTCATCTGCATGCAGGTGCCCATCGCGCTGCTCAATCACTACGGCGCCGATTTGGGCCTGTCGCAGCCGTGGCATTTCTTCTGGGCGACCGGGAGTCTGTCGAGCTTCCTGGACAACGCGCCGACGTATGTCGTTTTCTTCGAGACGGCCAAGGTGATGCCCGAAGCCGGCGATGCCCTCACGTTGCTCGGCGGAGCGACGATCACCACCACGTTGCTCAAAGCCATCAGCCTCGGCGCGGTGTTCATGGGCGCGATGACCTACATCGGCAACGGTCCGAACTTCATGGTCAAGAGCATTGCCGAGCAGTCCGGCATCCGCATGCCCAGTTTCTTCGGGTACATGCTCTGGAGCGTCTGCATCCTCTGCCCGATCTTCGTCGTCGTGTCGCTGGTGTTCCTTTAAGAATCAGGTGTGGCACCGGTTTCCAACCGGTGGGTGCATGCGCCCGGCCCGCCCTTGCTATTGTCCGGCGTTCGACACGGCGTACAATGCAGGGTGTCGCTGGGGCGGTGATCCCCTCCCGACACGAGCGATCGGTTGGAGGTTATTGTGGAACAACTGTCACTGAGCTTGAGCGATGTCGATCTTCATCTCGCGTCCTTCGGGATCGACACGTATCCACCAATCGATATCGCGGCAAACCGAACTCGGCTAAACACGTTCTATGAGGAAGCCTGCGATCACTGGCCCGAGCTGTTCCAGGAACTCAAGATTGGGAACAACCAGTTCGAGGTTTCGGCCGCGTTTCGTCGGGATCCGCAGGTTCGCGGCCCGTCGGCAAGTCTTGGCACTTTTCAACTGACGGATCGCGGCCCGGTTCTCACGATGCCGCTCAAGCTCCCGCAAGTCGGCGAAACAGGAATCGACGACGATGGTGTCGTTGGGCGGTTTAACGAGATACGCAAGCTGTTCTTTTTCGCAATTCCCGATACGAAGGTCATGCGTGTCGGGCTCCTGCGACGTATCATTTTCGACACGGGAAGCACGGAGTGTCACCGACTTATTTCGAGCCACTCGAAGCTTGGTTCAGCGGACTTCGTCGGCGGCAACCTGACGCTGAGCCACGTCGATAAACTCTGCAACATCCACGTCTATCTGGAGTCCGTCCAGCGTCAGGAAATCACGAAAATGGCGGTGGGAACGACCGTTTCCAGCCCGGCTGGATTCGGGCTGGAAGTGCGACTTGACGTGAACAATAGGGACATAAAGCCGCTCAACGAAGCCGATATAGAACTCGTACTGGAACGTGCGGGTGGATTATGGCCGGAAGAGTTGATACAATTCTTGAACGGAAGGAAGGGACCGTGATCGGTATCGACTACCAGCCAACATCTGCCACAACGACGACCGGGGCGCTTGATCGTGCCCCAAGCGTGGATCGTTTCGGTATCGTATCGTCCAGCGGCGAGAGCACGAACACCGTCTCGGTGATTAGTGTACGGGGTCGGTCTGCGCGGGCGGGGCAAGTCGCCAAGTTCTTCGAGCAAGCGGTGATCGAGAACGGTGATCTCTTGCGCAGACTCGCGGACTAACAGTCTGTCGGACTTTTCGGCGCGCTTTTTTTGGGCGATTCGTGGTAAGTTTCCGGCATGGCTACCAGATTTGTGAATGTCGATCGGAACACGCCCATGCTGCTGCCGCCGGACCTGCGCGAGTGGGTGCCGGATGAAGACATGGTGCACTTTGTCATCGAGGCGGT
>JAJDDR010000575.1 GCA_029260255.1 Phycisphaerae bacterium | reverse complement strand
ACAAGCGGCGCCCAGAACGAACCCGTTGTCAGCGGTCCCGTCGCAATCGTTGTCAAGTCCGTCGCAGATTTCGGTCGCCGGCAAACCCGGTGTCGCGTTGCACTCGGTGGTCAGCGTATTCGCCGTGCATACCGTCACGCCCGCGGCCACGCATTCGCCCGTACCCAGCGTACAGGCGGCGCCCAGAACGAATTCGTTATCAGCGGTCCCGTCGCAGTCGTTGTCAAGTCCGTCGCAGACCTCGGTCGTCGGGGTGCCCGGCGTCGCGTTACACTCCGTACCCAAGGTGTCAGCCGTACACACGGTTACTCCGTTGGTCCCGCATTGGCCGATACCTACCGTACACACCGCCCCGAGAAGAAAACCATTGTCGGCGACTCCATCGCAATCGTTGTCCAGGCCGTCGCACGATTCGGCCACTGGGACCCCCGCTGCGGCACTACATTCGGTACCCAGCCCACCAATACTACAGACCTTCACCCCCGTCCTCGTGCATTCGCCCACGCCCACGGCGCACGCTGTGCCGACGTCGAAGCCGTTGTCGCTGACGCCGTCAGAGTCGTTGTCAAGGCCATCGCATGATTCCGCCACCGGTGCGCTGGGTACGGCGTTGCACTCCGTACCCAAGGCGTCGGCTGTGCAGACGGTCACGCCGGATGTCTGGCACTGCCCGATACCCACCGTGCAGACCGCGCCCAGAACGAAGCCGTTGTCCACAACACCATCGCAATCGTTGTCCAGCGCATCGCAGACTTCCGTCGTCGGCGTACCGGGCGTCGCGTCACACACGGTACTCAATCCATCGACCGTACAGATCTTCGTTCCCGCTGCCTGGCATTCTCCTAGGCCTACCGCGCATGCTGCACCAACGTCAAAGCCGTTGTCGATGACACCGTTACAATCGTTGTCGAGACCGTCACAGGTTTTCTCAGCGGGAGCGCCCGGCGTCGCGCCGCATTCGGTGCTCAACTGGTTTACGGTACACACAGTTACGCCGGACGACTGACATTCGCCGATCCCCACGGTGCATGCCGCTCCCAGGACAAACCCGTTGTCATTCGTTCCGTCGCAGTCGTTGTCCAGTCCGTCACACAACTCAGCCGCCGGCACACCGGGGGCGACGCTGCACTCGGTGCCGGTTTGATCGACGGTGCAGATCTTGGAGCCCGTTGCCTGACATTCACCCACGCCGACTGTGCAGGCAGCCCCAACGTCGAAGCCATTGTCGTTGACGCCATCGCAGTCGTTGTCGGACCCGTCGCACACTTCCACCACCGGGGCGCCTGGAACGGCGCTACACTCGGTTCCGAGCGTGTCCGCCGTACATACCGTCACGCCAGATGCTTGACATGCGCCCACACCAACCGTGCACGCTGCTCCCAGCGTGAAGCCGTTGTCATTGACGCCATTACAATCGTTGTCCAACCCGTCACACACTTCGGTGCTTGGAACGCCCGGCGTGACGCTACACTCCGTCCCCGTACCAGCGGCCAAGCAAACCTTGACGCCGGTCCGCGTGCACGCGCCGACGCCAACCGTACAAGCAACGCCAACGTCGAAGCCGTTGTCGTTCACGCCGTCACAGTCGTTGTCCAGGCCGTCACACACTTCGGCCGCCGGAACGCCGGCGGTCGCGTTGAACTCGGTTCCGAACTGGTTGGCGGTGCATACCTTCACACCCGTACTCGCACACTCACCGATCCCCACGGTGCACAGAGTGCCTACGTCGAAACCGTTGTCGGCGACGGTGTCGCAATCATTGTCCAGTCCGTCGCAAACCTCTGGGACGGCAATGCAGAACGCCGGTGTGGAATTGAACGCGACCTGCGCCGGCAGCACAGTTCCGCCGCCGCCCGGCAAACCTGGAACAATCGAGATGCCAGTTGACGACGCGCTTGAGGTGATGATGTTGCCAACACTGGCGGCATCCGCGAACATATTGACGTTGGCGATGCGAACCCACGCGGGCGCAACGCCCAGGGACGAGGTGAAGGTACACCCGCCGAGTTCATCCACGGTACCCGGGAACCCAGGCGGATCGCACGTGCCGCTTCCCGACGGGGCGAACGAGTAGTTCGCCGAGCCTGCAGTACCGCTGCAAGTCACGGCGGCAGTCGGAAAGCTCAGGTCCACGTAGACACACGCCAATCCATCCCGAGAGGGGTCGGCTACGTGCTGCGCCCACAGTTCCAGCACGTATGGGGCGCCTTGGCTGATGACGGTGTCCGAAGCCGGGGGTGCTCCCGCGGATGTCTCCAGCCCACTCGCCGCTTGGAGGATCACCGGCTGAACCGTCACGATTATCGCGGCCTCCGGCTCCGCGGGACCCGCGTCTCTGGCAACGCGGAACTGCGTCGGCGCGGCCTCCGGTTTCGCCTCGGCCGTGTCGAGGCGCACCGCAGCGCGACTCTCGTTCGGAGCGATTATCGAATCACCACCGACCGCGTCGGCCCAAGCCGAAGTGGCCGAGGGAAGGATCGAAAGAAAGCTGACCAAAACTGTCGCGGATTTCATTATTGCATCCTCCTGCCTGCTGTCGTCTATCTATTGTCAGAAGACAATACTGCCACCGTCATCTATGTGTCAGACACCCGCCTGCCAACTTTGTTGGGCCTACGCGGCAATACCGTGGTACGGTCCGCACGCGCCGCGCATCAGCAAGCTGTCGGCCCACGACGGCCACTGCCTGCGGACGGGTACCGCGACCTTCAAATGTGACGCCAATGCAGATGCCCAGACGCGCCCAAACGCGTCGCGGACTGCTGGCCGTGTGGGGATCGCACCTGCCCGGAAATGAACAGGGTGACCAGCCGCGCGACCAGCGGGCTGCATCAGCCGAATCGCAGATCGGCATGTTCTCTTGCAGGGGGCAACCGATCTGCTATTATTCCAACGTCGTTCGCCGCGAGCCTGACATCATTGACGTGCCAGGACAACGCTGCACTTGCCTTCTCTTAGGACTTCAAGACTGCACATCGGACGCGAGGCAGACGTGAAGCACAGTCAATCACCGAACGACCCCACGCTGCGTCGTGACCGGTCTGGCACGGCTCACGTGAAGTCACATGTAAGCCAGCGTTCTCACTTCCCGATTCCAATACAAATCACCCGACGCATATCCCCTGTGTAACGCGTGGATGCAATCTATACAATAAGCATTTGCCTTAAGGAGTTTGGGTCTCGGATTCGGGACGTCGGGCGGCTCTCCGCCGACTTCCGCGCGCAGAACGCCCGCGACGCGAAACCGATGTGGCGCGCGAAGACAAGTCCGACGGCGGTCGGTGGCTCCAAACCGCATCGTGGTCCGGTTGTACAACAGGTCACGGCGCACCTTCGAATTCCCGTTGGAAGCGCGCGAAGTCGCCCATGTCCACATCGCCGTCCTGGTCGAAATCGAACACGACCAAGCACTCGAGTGCTGTTGTGGAATCCGGGCTTGGCAGCGTACCCGGGCCGCCGGTACACTCCAAATGAAGCTCATAATCGTGCACATCCACATCGCCGTCACCATCGATGTCACCAGGCAGCCCGAGATGCGGCGTCAGCAAAAACGCGTGAGTTGCACCGGCGGCGGCGTTGGCGCCCATGCAGACTATCTGTCCCGCATCATTTGTGTCGCGCGCCTCCGTGAGTACGCACTCGCCGATTTCCCCGACGGCGTCGTTCAGGTCGAAAGCTGCAGCAAATCGCCATAAGGTCGCATGCGGATCACCTGGATGAACGAGTGTTGTCCAGGAGGTACCGACAGTGTCACCGGCACCGTTGATGGCGTAGGCTCGGCTGTTTGCGCCTCCCGATAAGGTGCCGAGGTCAGCAACCCGATCGCCTTCCCAGAGAACTGCATGGAATCCACTGGTGCCATCGACCCATGAAAAACCCGCGATCTGCCCGGTTTCATTGATGTCGAACGCTTCGCTGCAGCACCCGTTTGGCAGCGTGCCGAGGTCTCGCAGCTCTCCACTCTCCCACAGCACCGCGCGAGCTTGCGACAGCGAGGAATACCCGACAATCTGTCCCAGACTGTTGATCGCTCGTGCATCGCCGCAGCAGTGCCCGGGAAGTACACCGAGATCCTCGATACTGCCGTCAGCCCACAACGAAGGGTGGAATAGACCGTTCGCCAGCCGCGCCCCACCGACCACCTCCCCCGATTCCCCCACGTTCAACGCCCAGCTCGAGGAACCGCCAAGAGTGCCGAGGTCTTCGACGAGTGCGTCCCGCCAAAACGCCGCGTGTGACGGCGAGCCCATCCCGGGCTGGATGTCGGCGAAACCTGCCACTTCTCCCGCGTCGTTCACGGACCTGGCCGCGGCCTCATCTCCTCCCAGCGTTCCCATGTCCGCGAGGTCACCGTCTTCCCATATGAATGCCCGAGTCGGACCGAACGACAAGTCGTTCGTGGAGACTCCAACGACCAATCCTCCGCTGTTCAGGCTGAAGGCCTTCGAATGGACGTTTCCCGGGAGCGTTCCCAAGTCCCTGATCGCATACGTCTGCGCGATGGCAGCCGGAGCCACGGCGACCGAGACTGCCGCTACTGCGCAAAACAGGTGAGAGTCTCTCATTGAACCACTTCCTTTTCGGATTCGGAATACGCGTCACCCGTTCTGCCCGCGGATCCCCACACGCGTGTTCCCGCAGTCAGCAGCACGAGTATCATCACGATCGAGCCCCAACTTGACATCGACGGGACTCCGTCCGGGCATAGGTCGAGGGCCTCGTCACACGTTGTGCCTCCACAAGGATCACCTCCGGACACACAAACGCCGGCGATGCAGCGTTCAGACCCGTTGCAGAATATGCCATCGTCACAATCCGCGCTGTCCAGACATTCCGCGCACTGAATCGGGGCGTTCGGGTCCTGCACACAGAACGACGGGGTCATACCATATCCGATCCGGGCAACCGGCACGTTTCCGTGGAGAATCACCGAGACGGGAGTGCCCGCTGGCTGCGCCACAACGATTGAACCGCTACTTACCGCGACGGCGGTCATATCGACCGTTGCGATGCGCACCCATTGCGGTACAATGCCCGTCCCCAGCGAGAAGGTGCAGCCACCCACTTCATCTACTAGTCCACCCATTTCGCAGGACCCGGTGGCCCCGAAATTGAAGCCCGGTGCGCCCGCTATGCCGTTACAGCTCAGTACGGAACTATCGAAGGATAGGTCGCTGAACACACAGTTCAGACCGCTCAGTTGGGGATCCTCCTGCCGCGCCCAGAGTTCTACAACGCAACTGCTCCCCACGGCAACAACGTCGTCCGACACGGGCGGGCTTCCGGTGGACTCGGTTAGTCCGCTCGGGGGGACGATACTCGGGGTCGCCGTGTAATCCGAAGTTCTCTTGCAGGGTGGTCAACAGTTCGCGTACACGTTGTCTGCAAACTTCAATCGCGAACCGAAGGGGCATCGTCGGTTCGCGCCGATGGGTTGTGACTTCGTTCTCGGAAAACAACGAGTCGGTCAATGCGTCGCGCGCCTGTTTAGCGGCGGCCAGGACTGCCTGTGTGTTTGGCGGGACCAAGCGTGCACGTGTTGAATTCACGTTCACTTGGGATGCCGCGGTGTAGTGGAAGTTCGGCGGGGTCTTCTTCTTCGACTTCGACAAGTGCGCCTACTTTCCGGGTTGCTGCCCAACTCGCCGCCGTAGGCTGTAGCGGCAAGTGGGGCAGCGCTCGGCGGGCCGTCGCCCGCACCCGGCATGCAGTTTACCGAAGCGTTGGCGTCATTCAAGCGGTCCGGTGAACGCTCCCTGCAACATCCCGAAGTCTATGACGTCGTTGTCACCGTCAAAGTCGAAGTCGAAGGCAGCCAAGCATGCGTCCACGCATGCAAGACTCCCAGGATCTGGCTCTGTTCCAGGTCCAGCGAAGCAGTCGACGAATGCGGCATAGTCAAACAAGTTGATGTCAGCGTTGCCGTCAAAGTCCCCGAGCACGGTGCAGGCGTCTCCGACCCCGTCGCCGTTGCAATCCGTTTGTTCGGCGTTCGCGACGCCCGCGCAGTTGTCGCAACCATCTGTGACGCCATCGCCGTCCGTGTCATCTTCGCATGCAGAGCCGACCCCAAGCCATGAGGCTCCTGCCGTACTCTCGCACGCGGCCTGCGTACTAGGATCAACGCACGCGCCGTCGTAGAGGCAACACGCACCTGCTGTTGTGGCCAGTCTGAACGCCGCGACAATCTCCACCGTTTCGTTTAGGGAACGCGCATTGTCGGCCCAATCATCGACTCCGGTAGGAGTCCCATCGAATTGAGTCAACGGGCTAGAGAAGTGCGGAACCCTAATACTAGGATTAGCCGAGTCAGTTAGGGCCATAATTGTGCGCCAATGTGTCCCAGAGGGGTTGCCAAGAAACGAATGCCCGAATGAATACGGAAAAGCAAAACCGCTTTCGTGAGCGTGGTCATGGCCAGAGCCCATGTTATGTCCAACTTCGTGGGCAAGCGAGAAATTGGTCGCGGCGCACGTACGCCTCACGGCGTTGAAAGCCCATCGCGCGAACGCCGGGCCGGGTTCACTCATCGTGTAGGCAAGTCCGCAGTAGCCGCTCGATGCCATGATCAGCGAAACAACGTCGGCACCATAGTCATCGCGCCAAACATGTACGTCGTCCATGTATCCGTCATCAGGTACTTGTAGGCGACGGAGCGAACAGACATAAACGTTGTCAGAGCCCTCGCACGATCCAAACTCCACGTAGTCCACTTCATCAACATAGACCAAACGGAATCTCACGCCGACCGAACTACTGATCATTGCTTCGTTGCTGAGCTCGACCGATTGCACGACTAGCGCGAGCATTGATGGCGTCCCGCCCTCGGCAACTCTTGCCTGAGGCGTGTAGACGACCATCACGTCGACTTCCACGGGCTCGTCGCCCAGTCGCGTCGCAATGCGAAGCGCTGACTCATCGCGTCGAGACTGTCGGTTGCGTGCGCGGCCATTGAAACTCGGCGCAGACAGGACTCCGCAGGGTTCATATTGCTCACTCTCTACACTCCGGATCAGGTAGCCGTCAGAGGAACGGCGAATCTCAAAGGCCTGACTGCGTTGATACACATGGAATATGGCACTGAGGACTGCGTCGCCGCTGCCTCGCACTATCGTTGCGGCGTACGCTCCGACTGGTGCGTCACGCGCATCGCCGGTGGACGAGAGTCTCGTTAGCTTTCCAATCCAGGTCTCTGCAGAGAACGGCTCCTTGAGCACATGATCTGTTGATTGACGATCAGGGTGTGCCAAATAGTGTCTTCCCCCAAGCGAGACAGTGAATGTGTCGGCGACCGCAAAGACGTCGCTTACAATCACTGGGATCTCGTCGCCTACGTATCCTTCCACCGCGCTTCCGACGCGGATGTCGCTTAGCAAAGGCGGTGGTCCAGCCGCGAACACTGACGCAGCAGCCAGCCATGTACCCAAGACCTGGAAAACTATGGCTGTGCCGAATGAGCGAAATGGTGGGCAACCGCGGGAGTCGTGCATGTCGCTGCTCCAAAAGAGCGGTAGTAGACGCATCCTCTAGGCCCGAGGATCGGCGGTGTCCTTCAAGCTTGAATCTTCCATTGGACGAAGCGGACTTCAGGCGTCATTGTGCCGCACGAAGCCTCTCGGGTCAAGTTGGCATCGCCGGTTCCGCCGAAAAGGCTCCTGCTAGTTCGCTGAATCGTGCCAATCTTGCACGTGGCGACTCCGGAGTGACGATTCCGGACCGCTCAGACGTCCGGCTCAGCGAGTTCCCGGATAGGCTACAGTGCTCTCACCATTTCAACCACCGGCAATCCCCCACCACGCCGCCATACGCCGCCGCTGGTGGACGTTCTCGTCCGGTTCGAGGTTTACGTCGATCATCGGCGTCATCGTCGTTAGCCTCGCCCGCGGCGAGCGGGTCGCGTGCCAGTCTCACCAACCATTCGCCCGCCGCCACTATCAACTCGACCCGCTCGCCACGGTCCGCCGGTAGGTCCGCCGCGTTGACGGTGTCCAGGATCCGCTGCGTCAGCGCCCGCAGGGCTCGGTCGTCAACCGACGGTTTGTCTGCGACAACCCGCAGCGCCGCCTCTCGTTGTCCCCGCTCGCGTCGTGCGCGAGCTCGCCACGAGCCACGCCTCGCCAGTTCACCCGCCGATAGCGGTTTCGGTCCACGCCTGCCCATGATTCACCCCCTATCGGAAACCCCCCGAAAACCGGTGAAAAAGTAAACAGCACGGGGCATACGGTCTGAGGTTCGCAGCTTCCAGCGATTCCGACCCCCAGGGGGTTGTGATTCTCTGACATCGCGAACCGTAGACCGCCGCTCGCGCCCCGCGCGCGTCGCCGCAGCAAGACCACTTTTGCCCCTCGCGCGCGCGAGGCCGCCGATTCGTCGCCGGGTGAATATACCACCCCTGCGAAACCCGCTTTCCGGGACCGCGAGTACTTACGTCCCCAGCGTGTCCAGCGCCCCACCCCTTGGTTCGGATTCTGGACGGCGCGGGTCCCATCGGCCATCATTCCGCTTCACAGCCCGAAACTGCCGCCACCATCGCCGCAATGCCCGCCCGCACCGCGTCCGGCAAGCCGTCCCAGCACTCGACAACCCGCGCCAAGTCGGGCGATTTCTCGTGCAAAAGCGCCAAGCAGAACGCCAAGTTTTTTTCGTCGGATTCGTAAGTGTTGTTGCTTTCGTCGGTTAGGGTATCATGGCGACGGTCTGGAAAACCGTCATGTCCAAGCCGGCGAAGGCGACGAGTTGCCCCGGCGAGCTGAAGGTTGTGATCGGATCGGTCTCGCCGAACAGACTGACCACACTGCGAGCGCCGGCTCCGGGCAGCGTGTGGATGTAAGCGGGCACCCGTTCAGCTAGCAGTCTGTCGGACTTTTCGGCGCGCTTTTTTGGGCGATTCGTGGTAAGTTTCCGGCATGGCTACCAGATTTGTGAATGTCGATCGGAACACGCCCATGCTGCTGCCGCCGGACCTGCGCGAGTGGGTGCCGGATGAAGACATGGTGCACTTTGTCATCGAGGCGGT
>JAJDDR010000574.1 GCA_029260255.1 Phycisphaerae bacterium | reverse complement strand
TGGGTGTTCACGACGGCGCTGGCTGCCATCATGTCAGCAACTCTCTTGTACCTGGGTGGCTACTACTAGAGCGAGTGATCGCGGCGGGTAAGGCGAGCGCCTAGGGCGCGAGTCCTTGGCCGACGAGCCCCACCAAACCATAACACCATAGAACTTCCCCCGAACGCACAGTCAGACTGCGCGAACGTAGAGCCATGCAAAGCGGCACGATGGTTCCGTGGTGTGGTGGTGTTTAAGATCTCTTGGCTTTCGAGAGGCAGTATCGCAACAATATAACAGGTACCCGGGGTCAGGTTTTAACCAACAGCAGACGTGCCAGTTAAGTATGACCGCCAAAGCCCGTAGCTGACTTGCGGTTATGGACGGGACAGGAGGGCAGCAGTAGCATCAACCTGTAATTCGATTGAGGGCGTACGCGCGGATCGCCGCCATTTCACTCCCTCGCCACGACGGTGTCGTACAGCCCAAAATGGGTCAGACCCTCGTGGCTCTCGATCCCTGTGTAGCGGAGCGAGGCGTCTTCGTACCGGCGGAAAGCGAACACCGCCTGATTCATCTGCTCGGTGTTGAACACCTTCAGGCTAACAAGCAGGTGAAAGTCTTTCACCGTCAGGCCGGTGACGGCCAGGAACAGCTCCGGCTCCAGCTTGGTAATCACGTCCTGCAGCGTGTTCTCGCGAAAATCTGTCAGGTACATAAACGCAGGAATGCGCGTTGCGAACTTGATCAACTTCTCCTGCACGAGCTTGCGCTTGGACTTGTACTCCTTTTCCTCGGCCGTAAGTTCCTTCTTCTCCTTCTCCGTCAGCTCGCGCTCCTTGGCCGTGTCTTTGAGGTCCTTTACCTTGCCACTCTTGTTGATGATGGTCTCGATGATGTTATCGCCGAGCGTGCGCCATCCCTCGATCCGTTCCACGGCTGCCATTGCCTCGGGATTGTCAAGGATGCGGCGCAGGGTGTCGTTGTCCACGTTCACCAGCAGCGCGCTCTCCCACTTGCGGGCCAGCA
Source organism: Phycisphaerae bacterium (assembly GCA_029260255.1). GTDB lineage: Bacteria > Planctomycetota > Phycisphaerae > UBA1845 > UBA1845 > OFTM285. Next base: position 3,457 of record JAJDDR010000574.1, on the reverse strand, counting down.
GTGTGGCTGAGGTTCCCGCCATCGCGATGTCCAGAATGCCGCCCGCGTCGATCTGCGTCATGTTCGCGCCGTCGTAGGCCAGCACCGGCAGGAAAGACACGAGGTCCCTGACCGCGTTCTCCGGATTCGGCTCATTGGGAGAGAGCCCGATCCCGTACTCGGAGAGCTGCCGCAGCGCGCGCGTGGGTGCGAAGTCGAACATGAAGCAGACGGGTTTGAGGATTTCTTCCTGGTTCGGGTCGTCGCCGTTTGGGTTTTTGATCGACCACGGCGACTGCACCCGAAACGCGGCCTGAAAGTAGGTCTCAGGGCTCTTCAGATTGCGTAGCATCAGGATCGATGACCATTGCGGCACGGTTACGCCGGTGGCGAGCTTGCCACACGAGAGCGTAATCGTCTTGGTCTCAAACCCGCTTCCGATGGCCTTGCGCACCGGCGGTAGTGCGTTGAGCCCGATCCCCGCCGATGCACCGGCCGCGACGACGACCTCATACTCGTGCCAGAAGGTGTTGTGCCTCTCGGCCAGTAGGTTTGCCATCGCGTGGCAAGCCGCGACATTGGGGAGAAACCAGAACGAGTGCTGCAGGTACGGCAGCAAACGCCCATCCGAATAGGGGAACGGTGGCCGCTTGCCCGTCTTGAGGCTCTCGACGGCCTTTGACGCGTACTGGCCCCGGATGATGTCCAGCCACTTCTGCACGTCGCTCTTGTGCTTGAACTGCGCGTCGTTACCCGTGCCAGTCGCAGCAAAAAACGCGTTGAGGTCGAACTCGTCGAACTCCCCGGCGCTCGCGATTGCCACCAGCTCATCTGGCATTTGATAGGTCAGCAGCCGCATCTGCGGCAGCGCACCGTAGGGGTTCCATTTGCCGGGGTGCTTGCCGATGAACTCTGCCTTGGCGCGCTGTTCGTCGGTGTATGTCCAGTTGAATATCTGTTCCTCGATGAACTCGCCCGTGGCCAGCGCCTTGAAAGGAGTCCCCGAGAGGTAGAGGTAGGCCCTGGTTGTGATAGGTAGGAACTCGCTCTCTTTTTCCGACAGGACGGTAAGGTCCTCGTTTATCTTCTCCAGCCCGGTCGTGTACTCCAGCTTGGTCTCCTTCTTTGCGACCGTCTTCTCCTCGCCCTCGAACAGCTCCTTCGCGGTGTCACGCCACGCGCCGAAGTGGTATTCGTCGAAGACCACCAGGTCCCATTCCACCTTGTGGAGCCATTCGTTATTGGGCTTGATGTTCCCCGCCGCGTCGCGGCCGAGAAGGTCCTGGAAAGAGCCGAAATATACGACCGGCATTTGGTCGTTGCTCCTAGTCGGGTCGCTATCGGAGTTGCGCGAGAGGTACTGCCAGCCGTCGAAGTCCACATGAGTCTCAAGGTCTGTCTGCCACGCATCCTCCACCGCGGGCTTGAAGGTCACCACGAGCACACGTTTGGCGCCTAGCTTCTTCGCCAGTTGGTAAGTAGTAAAAGTCTTGCCGAAACGCATCTTAGCGTTCCAGAGAAATCGCGGGACGGCGTGCATGTCTTCCGCCCAGCGCGAGAGGAAGTAGGCGTGCGTCACCTTCACCGCTTCGGCCTGTTCACGGCGCATCGTGAAGGTCAAATGATGCGTGCCGGTGAACCGTTGCCCCGTGCGCATTTCGGCGAGCACAGTCTTCACGTCCCTGACGGTGCAGCGCATCCATTCTAGTTCGGTGTTTTCGAACCCTTTCCTGACGAGCGCTGCGCGCACTTCGTGGTCGCTGAATATGGTGCCGTCGTTGCACTCGGCGGGTTCGTCTAGCTCTATGCGATAGTTCTTGATGGCGGCGGTCTTGAGCTGCTCGGTCACTCGCCATTTCACGTCGCGCGTGGTTTGCCCGATCTTGAGGAGGCCAGCGTGTGCGTCGTCTGCTATGGAGTATGCGTAAATTCGCGGGCGCGCTTTGGGCTTCGGCGCAAGGATTTCTTCAATAGTGGGCTTATTCATCGTCTCCGCCCATCGGACGCACGATCTTTTCTATGAAGGCGATCTCGTGAGCCGTCAGGCCATAACGCTTGTAAAGATCAACGTCAGTCCACTTCTGCGTCCAATCCTGCGTGGGAACGAATGTGTATACTTTTCGAGTCACATGCTGGGATGACTTGTGGAGAAGGATCAGGAACCTCGTCAGCCGGCAGGAGAGGTAGGACAGAACGCTCTCTGCCCCTTCTTTGGTTTCGAATGGGCCGATACAAAGGTAGGTTTCGGACGATACTGTTCCCGGCCCGGCTACGAAGGGCGTACTGATAATCCGGTGTGGATACGTATCTCGATTCCCGGTACCTGGTGCGGCATAACCGGCAAACAGCTTCCACTTGTCGATAAGCTGCGTCCCAGATTTGACAGCATCTCGCGGAACGTAACCAACTCCTCCGTTTTGGTGAATCGTCAGATCGCCTGAGGACTTACGACGCTTTCCTCTGAAGTAGGTCCTGAAGCCGAAAACTCGCGCGGAACTGACCCATCGATCAAAACGCTTTTCTTCAGGCAACGCGAGCGTCTCTGTTTGCTCCGTCTCCTGCGCCATCACCTTTCTTAGGATCGACACCCCTTCGTTGAATCGAACAAAAATGTCTGCACCCTTTTCCAGAAGTGGGCGTGTGGCTTCTGACACGGGCCAGTCCTTGAAATGAGTAGAGACCCGGCAAAGCCCGGGATTTTCCTTGTCCCAAAGGAAGTAGCAGACGCCACCTTTGAGGCCCACGCCAGGGAATACATCCGCTGCACTGAGAAAATCATCGATCGAGCGCAGTCGATCATCGGAAAGCATCGATTCCCTGAAGTCATCGAGGCCCTTACCTCCGGAGAACCAGCGGGAAGGGATAACCATCGTCAAATATCGTGGTTCAAGATTCTTCGCTTGCCCTACAAATTTCTGGTAGATCGGCGCGGCGCTTGTGCCGTGGCCTCCATCGTCCAGCTGATATGGCGGATTTCCAATGATCACGTCGAAGTGCATGTCGCCTCCAAACAGCTCGGCGATCCGGGCCTTGATGTCGTCTGTGTGAATGAACGCATAAGCATGGGTCTCGAGCCCTTCGCCGCGGTCGAGTGATTTTTGACTGGCACCGCAATACTTGCACTTGCCATGTACCCACGTGTGCTCGGTGCGCTCGAACCAGATATTACCAGCGTCACCGTTGAAACGTCTCGTCACCGAGTGCGGGCCATTGGCATGCTTCGAGCAATAGACGCCGCGGCGCGCCAGCAGGCTGGTAAGATAGGTGATGCCGATGCCGAACACCTGCTTGGTCAGGATATGATCGACGCGCTCCTCAAGGCTCGGAATCTCGTCGGCCAGCCCCTCGGTTAGGCGGCTCGTAATCTCGCGAAGGAAAACGCCCGACTTCGTGAATGGGTCGAGGAACTTCACCGTCTTGTCGGCCCAAATGTTCTCGCCGTTGCTTTCGGCTGCCCACGCCTCGGCCAGCGTGTCCA
>JAJDDR010000573.1 GCA_029260255.1 Phycisphaerae bacterium | reverse complement strand
CCGTCGTCGCCGGCGGCGGCAGCGTGACCGTCACGCAGGGGGCGGCGATTCAGGTCGACGTGAACATGGCCTTTTCCAAGCAGAGCGTCTGTGGAGCGCAGTTCTTCCTGGAATACGATCCATCGGTGCTCGAACTGATCGAGATCATCGCCGGCGCGGCCGTACCGGACAATCCGAACGGTGCGGTGTTCAGTTCAGTCCTGGCGTCGCTGGTCGACGAAGAGGCGGGGACCATCGACTACGCCGTAGCGGATGCGAAGACGGGTTCGTGCGCGAACGCGACGCACGGTCCCGCGACGATCGCACGACTGCGATTCAGAGCACAGGGCGCGTGCATCGCGAACCGCGTCTGCTTTCGTTCGCACAACCCACCGACGCGGCTGGCCAACGTCGAAGGCGAGATCGGAGCGGTCGCGTGCGAAGATCATGAACGCGACATCGTCGGGAGTTGCTCCGTCCAACTGTTCGTCGTTCCGCCCGAAGGCTGCCCGGTCCCGGCGGTCACGGGCGGCGGGGTGGCCGTCATGGGTCTCCTGCTGGTCGCAGGGATGTCGATCCGGTTCGGCGGTCGCGCAAAACGCTCAACGCGCGTGAGCGGCATCGCCCCGTGTGACCACGATCACGGCCGGTAATGCCGGCGCAAGGTCGATCGCTCCGTCGGAGGACGCGATGAGGAACGTCTGCCCGTCACCCGGCACATCGACGACGAAGGCACCGACCGCATCATACGACGCGCGAAACGTGAACGTCGCCAGATAGCCGTTGGATCGCGTGGCCACTCCCGCGCCGTTCAGACCCGCGAGCATCTGCCCCGACTCGACGTTGAACGCGTCGAACCGATCCGGCGCTCCGGCAAAAACCTCGTCATCGCGCGACTCGACGGCGGCATCGACGAGCTCGAGTTGCCCGCGCCGGCCACCCGCGACCACGATGTCCAACTGATAGCTGCGCAGGTCGCCGAGCGCTTCGTTGACGAACAGGCGCACCGCGATCTCGCCGCCCGGTTTGACGGCGCGGCGATCGGCCACGGCCCGAATACTCGCGGTCGCGACGACTTGGGGTGCGAAGTTCGGCATCGGTCCCGGCGGGCAGGAGCAGGCCGTCTCGCCGGAGAACGCCGCCAGAGCGTGGTTGGCGTCGTGGAGGTTGCAGAACCCGTCCGGCGGACAGTCGCCGAACGGTCCACCGAGGTCGTGATTGATCAACTCACACGGACTGGTTCCCGAGAAGCAGGCCAGCGCGTGGTTGCGGTCGTGGATGTTCGCGAAACCGTCGGGCGGGCAGTCGCCGAACGGTCCGCCCGCATCGCCGAACACCCGCGCCACGTCGACGCAGGCTTCCATGTCGCATGCGTGCCACATGCAGACATCATCAATGATGCCGTCCGCGTCCACATCGCCGCAGTCGGCCACCGTCACGCAGAGCGGCGGTCCACATACGCCGTTGGTGCAAACACCGCCGCTGCACGCCGTGCCGTTGTCCATCGGCGTTATGATGTCACAGTTGCCGTCGACTCCGATCTGACTGCACGACGCGACGTTGCACTCGTCGCCGGCAGCGAAACAGTCCGGCGGCATGCCGGCCATGCACACGCCCGCCAGGCAGGTGTCGACCAGGCTGCATGGATCGTTGTCGTCGCAGTCCATCCCGTCGGCAACGGGCGTCAGAACGCTGCAGTTGCTTCCGGCGGCCGACGGATCACAGGACGCGACGTTGCACGCGTCACCGGCCGCGACGCAGTCCACGGGCGTGCCGACGCAACTGCCCGCAACGCAGACATCGCTGTTCGTGCAGACGTCGCCGTCATCGCAGGGATCCTGGCAGATGTTGCACTCGAGGCGAACGAGCGTGAAGGCGTCGAGCCCCGCTTCGACGATGCTCTGCGGATCGGAGTCGTTGGCGGTGAATCGGAGCCGCGTGACCGCGGTCGGCGTGACGCCGGCGGCGCTGAGCGCGTCGGGATCGATCTCGTGCGTGCGCCAACTCAACCCGCCGTCGGTATTGTGCAGCGCGATTCCGGTCCACGGTCCAACGCCGTTGTTGGTGTTGATCTCGACCAGGAGCCGGTCGGTGCTGATGTCGGTCATGCGCAGGAAGTAATCGTACCGGATCGTCATGCCCCCGGAAGACATGTCGAAAGTGGGCGAAGTCAGGATGACCGAGCCCTCGTCCACGTCGGAGTTGCCGAGTTGATTCTGCGTCAGGTAGCACCGGCCGCTGCCGTCGGAGTCGGAGGCGGGGTCGTAGTCCCAACCGAAGTCGTTCACCGGGACGCCTCGCTCCCAGTCTCCGGTAACAGCGCCCATGTTGGAGGCGATCCATCCGGTATCGGTCTCGAAGTTCTCGCTCAGCAGCGTAACAAACTGACCGACCAACGTGGAGTACGTTGTTGCCGGCGCCCCGATCGGATCGGCGAAGAGCGATCCCAGCGTGTTCTCCGCGGTGACGTAGTAGGTAACAACGCTGGAGCAGTCGGTCGCCGGCAACGGGGCTTCGAAATCACCGTGGCCGAGGTCGGTCATGGTGACGGCAGACTCGGGTCCGCCGTCGATGCTGGTGTGCAGCGTGACGGTCGCGGTGTTGACCGGCGCGCCGGTGCCGGTGATGTGGATCGGCAGCGGCGTCGGCGTGTTGGGCGGGACCGTCTCCGGCCGACCCGAAGGATAGCTGATCGTCAGGGCGTTCAGATCGACCCGCACGACGAACAGCCCGCGGTTGATGTCGCTGATGAGGATGTTCCCGCTGGGCAGATAGGGGTAGCAGCTCCAGGCGCCGTCGAAGCCGTCACTGTCGTCCGGGGGGTAGGTGTCGAACCACGCCACCTCCGGTGCGTTCACCGGGTCGACGTTCGTATCGAAGATACGCAGGCCGCTCTTGTAGTTGGCGGCGTAGACGATGCCATTGAGAACGTAGTTGTTGTGGTCGATCGCGCCGGTGCCCGAACTGAACGAGCCGAGAAAGACGGGGTTCGACAGGTTGCTGATGTCGAACACGATGGTTCGCGGGATGCCGTCGAGTTCGTCGTTTATGTAGGCGTATTGCAGATCCTCGGTCCACACCTGGTGACAGTACGCCACGCCGGGGTAGGGCGTCCGCGAGACGAGGAAGGTGTTGGACTTGTTGGTGACGTCAACGACGTCGAGGCCTCGGCCCTCGCTGGCGCCGAACATGATCTCGCGCCCGGCGTTGGGACCCGTCGTATAGGTGATCACCTGGGCGTCGTGTTCGTACGTGCCCCAGGTTCCTACCTGCTGCGGGTTGGTGGGGTCGGTGAGATCGTAGATGACTGTGACGTTGCTGCCGCCGCTGGAACCGGTGGTGTAGAGGTACCCGCTGTCCTCGTTGACGACGACGTTGTGGCTGCGATCGGGCAGGCCTATGGTGCGGATCAGGGAGACGCTGCCGCTATCAACGCCGGACAAGTCGACGACCTGAATGCCGACGGCGTTGCAGACGTCGGTCACCACGTAGGCAACGTCCTGGTAGACCTTGACGTCACCCCAAAGGCAACTGGGATGCGCGATGTTGCCGATGATGACGGGATTCACCGGATCGGTGACCTCAACGACGACCATCAGGTTGTCGACGCCCATCAGCGCGTACTCGCGGCCCGAGGGGGAGACGTAGCCCCAGCAATCGTTGCCGCTGGCCAGCGCGCCGAGCGCCGGCAGGTCCAGCCAACTCAAGAGTATGACGTTCTGCGACGCGAAGGGCCCCTCCGGTTGCGGGTTGTCGCGTTCGACGCGAGACGCGGCGATGCTTTCGTTCGGCGGGACGGCGTACGCCGGGAACGACAACGATGCGACGAAAAGTACCGATAGACCGACTACGACCGCTGGACGATTTAGCACGCTTTTTCCTCCGATTCGACCACAAGGACAACGACCATAGCATAACAGAATTACAGGTACTCGTGCTACGCCCCTGGCGCATCGGGTGTCACGAAACCATCGCTCGCGGGGCTTGTATTTCTTCAGTGTGGCTGCATGGCGACAGGGCGGCGCAGACCTTCGAGCTGCTGCACCGCGCTTGCAATCCGAAGAACAGGTTGCTACACTTTACTTTTCGCGTCCAGGTGGTCGTGCCTTTTCAACTCGGGAAACGGAGCCATGTCATGAGATTGTCAGTACCTGTCGTCCTAGCGTTCTCCTTGTTTACCGTCAGTCATTCTCCCGCGGCGCGCGGGCAGTGTGCCTGCGAGCCGGACATCGCGGGGGCATTCGGCGCCTGCGATCCGGATGGGTTTTGCAACGTGCATGACGTCTCGAGCGTGCTCGCCTGCATGACTGGCGCCGACCAGTGCGATGGCGTAGGGTGCGATGTCAACTGCGACGGCACCGTGGATTTGCTGGACGCTTCGTACCCGTTGTGTTGTTTCAGCGCCACCTGTTCCGGATGTGCGCTTCCGCCTGTCGGGGCCTGCTGTTACCAGAATCTGGCCGGAACGACGCTGAGCGGTTGTTCTCTCGCCACGGCGGAACTCTGCGATTTTCTCGTCTCGGGAGGATGGGCTGTCTACATGGGCGACGGGACGGTCTGCACGCCGAACCCTTGCGATTGCAACAACAACGGCATTCCGGACGACACGGAAACCGACTGCAACGGGAACGGCCTGCCGGACGACTGCGAAGAC
>JAJDDR010000572.1 GCA_029260255.1 Phycisphaerae bacterium | reverse complement strand
TCGACGGCGTCTCGGATTGTGACGACGGCTGCCCGCTCGATCCGAACAAGATCGTTCCGGGGATTTGCGGCTGCGGTGTGTCCGATGTGGATACGGACATGGATGGAACGGTGGACTGCAACGACCTGTGTCCGCTCGATCCGAACAAGATCGCGCCGGGGATTTGCGGTTGCGGCGTTTCCGATGTGGACACCGACACCGACGGCACGGCCGACTGCAAGGACGGCTGCCCGCTCGATCCGAACAAGATCGCGGCGGGGATTTGCGGCTGCGGCGTGTCCGACATGGATACGGACATGGACGGCACGGCGGACTGCAACGATGGCTGCCCGCTCGATCCGAACAAGGTCGCTCCGGGGATCTGCGGTTGCGGCACGGCGGATACCGACACGGATCTGGACGGCACCGCCGACTGCGACGACGGCTGCCCGCTCGATCCGAACAAGGTTACGCCCGGCCAGTGCGGTTGCGGCACCCCCGACACCGACACGGACAGCGATGGTACCGCCGACTGCAACGACAGTTGCCCGAACGATCCGTTGAAGATCGTTCCCGGGCAGTGTGGTTGTGGCACGCCGGACACCGATTCGGATAGCGATGGCACCGCCGATTGCAACGACGCCTGCCCGAACGATCCGCTGAAGATCGCTCCCGGTCAGTGCGGTTGCGGCACGCCGGACACCGACATGGACAATGACGGTACCGCGGACTGCATTGACGGTTGCCCGCTCGATCCGGCGAAGGTCGCTCCCGGTCAGTGCGGCTGCGGCAACCCGGATACGGATTCCGACAGTGACGGAACGGCCGACTGCAATGACGGTTGCCCGCTCGATCCCGCCAAGACGGGACCGGGGATCTGTGGGTGCGGCGTCTCGGACGTGGACAGCGATAGCGACGGGACGGCCGATTGCATCGACGGTTGCCCGCTCGACCCGGCGAAGATCGCTGCCGGTCAGTGCGGATGCGGCAGCCCGGATACTGACACGGACAGCGACGGGACTGCCGATTGCCACGACAACTGCCCGATGGACCCGGCCAAGGTCGACCCGGGCGCGTGTGGCTGTGGGATTCCGGACACGGACACGGACGGCGACGGCACGGCCGACTGTACTGACGGTTGCCCGAACGATCCGAACAAGACCAACCCGGGTACGTGTGGTTGCGGCGTGTCGGACGTTGACACCGACATCGACGGAACGCCCGACTGTGCGGACAACTGCCCGCTCGATCCGAGCAAGATCAAGCCGGGTGCGTGTGGCTGCGGCGTTTCCGACGTGGATTCAGACGGCGACGGGGCCGCGGATTGTGTCGACCTCTGCCCGGCCGATCCGAGCAAGACGTCTCCGGGTCTGTGCGGCTGTGGTCGACTGGACGTTGACGTAGACGGCGACGGCGTCCCGCACTGCATCGACCTGTGCGACTTCGATCCGGAGAAGGTCGTCCCCGGCGCGTGCGGGTGCGGCACGCCTGACGTTGATTCCAACTTTGACGGTGTGCCCGACTGCGTAGCGCCGATCCCGACGGTTTCACCGTGGGGGATGGGCGCGATGCTGGCGCTGCTGATGACCGGGCTGGCGATCAAGTTCCGCGAGACGACGCGCGAGCGTCCGACGTAGAACCGGTCGATCTCGATCCGAACAAGTGACAAAGGCCGCCCTCGTGGCGGCCTTTTCTTGACTCGACTGACGCACGGCTATTGTCGTTGAGTCTCTCAGACCCAGTGTCCGATGCGTGCGTGACACTTTAGGCGGGTGCCACTGGCAGCTTGTCTGCCAGTGTGTACGCCCTGTGCGCCCGCCTGCGTGACCACACGGGCGGGCAAGCCGCCCGTGGCACCCGGAATCGAATGCCGCCGGAAGTGTCACGGACCAGTGTCCGATGGGCACGGCGCGCACCGGTGTTTTCAAGTGCCGCTCCCCAGGGGACGGGTTCAATCCGGTGGGTCGCAGTTCATGGCGTCGAAACCGTCGAAGGGCTCCGGGTCGCGCGGCACGCCGAAGGTGTCCAGCCACCGCTCCGCCTCGCCCGTTGACGGGGGCGCAGGCTTCTCCGGCTCGGTGGGCGCGGGCGTTGGGGAAGGGACTTTCGCGGGCCGGAGTACCTCGGCGACGAAGTCCTCTGAACGGGTGCACTCGCATCGTCGATACTTCGCCTCGTGACGGATGACGCTGTCAGTCGTTACGACGCGGATGGACGTGGGGGTCTTGGCCTCACGGACCAGTCGGATGATCACGTCGTCCGCGGTCTCGGAACCGCTGAACCGGATGACCATCCGCTTGGAAGCCATCTGCTCTGCCATGGCGCCCCGGGGGATGGCGCCGTCGAATGCTACCGTCACCTTGTGGTCGTGTGTTTGCGCCCATCGCTCGAGGACGCGGACGAGCGTCTCCCGTCCCATGTGCGGGCCAGGTGCGTGCGCGTGCATGGCGTACAGCAGGTTGTTCCCGTCGATGACGATGTGCGCGGTCATGGAGAACTAATCGAGTCCTTCGCCGAGTGTCATGGCTTGCAGGACCGCGTCCGGGTCTATGGGCAGCAGTTCGGTGAGGTTCTCAGGTTTGCCCTCAGCCCGGACGTGGACGATGTCTTCGAGGCGAATCCCGCCGAAACGTGCCTTCAGGAGTTTGTCGACGGCGGGGCGGTTGACGCAATCGGCGAACGGGGCGACGAGATCGTCGCGTTTCCAGATCGCGGGCACGAAGTAGATGCCGGGTTCGATGGTGACGGTCATGCCGGGCTGCAGATCACGATCGAGTCGCAGCGTATTGTCGCCGAATCCCGGGCGGCGTTTCCGTCCCGGGGCATAGCCGGCGAGATCCCCGAAATCCTCCATGTCGTGGGTGTCGAGCCCGATGAGGTGTCCGACGCCGTGGGGGAAGAAGAGCGTGTGCGCCCGCCGTTCGGTGAGATCGTCAGGCTTGCCGCGAAGCAGGTCGGCTTCGACGAGCCCTTCGCAGATGACGCGCGCCGCCAAGTCGTGAATGTCTCGGTAGCGGCGCCCGGGAACGCATTCGGCGATCGCGGCGCGTTCTGCGCGGAGGACGACGTTGTAGAGCTGCAATTGAATGCCGGTGAATTCCCGCGAAACCGGGATGACGCGGGTGTTGTCGCTGGCGTATCCGCCCGGCTCAGCCGCTCCGCCGTCGACGAGCAGCAGATCGCCGCGGTGCATTGTGTTGTCGTACTTGAGGCAGTGGAGAATCTCGCCCCGGACGGTAACGATGGGTGTGAACGAGGCGGTGCAGCCGTTGGAAATAAGGGTCGATTCGAATACGCCCGCGATGTCCGCCTCGGGCAGGTCCGGCTCGGCGCACATCATCGCGACCTCGTGCGCCTCGGTGCCGGCTTCTGCTGCGTGCCTCATGGCGTCGAGTTCGTGGTCGTCCTTGACGTTACGCATGTTGACGATCTGCAGCAGTTCCTCCGGATTCGCCGGCTGCAGGCTGAGAGAAGCGGCCCATTGGAGCGAGGCGGGGCAGGGCGGGCAGATGGCGCCCGAGTTGCGGAACACGGGAAGATTCTCAATCTCACTGGGTGCCCGGAGGGCTTCTTGGGGTACTCCTGCGACTGAGGCAAGCAAATCGTCGCCTGCCGGCTCGCCCATCCAGACGGCATCATCGGGATGTGCCGGGGGGCGAATGAGGGTGCACCCTTGCGTGCCGTCGCTGTCTGGTTGGATCACCCATGCGGCGCCCTCCACGGGCGGTCCGCCGAAGTAGAGGTAGGTGCTGCCGGCGCGATAGGGAAAGTCGAGCCCGGCGTAAGTGCGCGCCCGAGCCCGGCCGGCGAGGATGACCAGCGGTCGCCGCAAGCCGGTCGCCAGTCGTGCGCGCCGCTGCCGGTAAACGTCGGGGGGAGCGGTCATGGGCAGTGATTGCTGGGTCATTCCGGTACTCCCGGAGCGTGTGTCGTGCGAACAAAAGACACGCTCTTTACTATTCGGTTCGCCGACTGCTCGTCCGCGCCGCCTGGGGTTATCGGCCAGTGTGCGTCGCGACGATCCATGCGGCGTTGAGTCCACGCGGTCGGGATCATACCGCTAAAGCGGTTCGCGGGCACGCCGGTTTTGCGGGCGCGCTCCGACGTCACCTCTGCAAGAAAATCAGACGATAATCGTTGGAAAGCGCTCGGCCGCCGCTTGTTATTCGAGACGGAGGTGCTTATGCTCCGTTAGCGGACCAAGAGGTAACCACCAGTGAACCTGAAAGACGCTCTTTTTCACGATTGTACGCGCGACTTGGGGATGAGCGACCCCGTGTTCGTCGCTCCCGACGACACGATCGCTTCGGTCATCGCCGAGATGCAGCGGCAGCGTCTCGGCTGTGTGATAGTGGGGGACGGCGACCGCGTTCGGGGGCTGTTCACCGAGCGTGATGTTCTGAAGAGGGTCTTGGCCGACGGGGTCTCGCCGGCAGCTCCCATCGGCAGCGTGATGACGCCCGACCCGGACATGTTGTCGCTGAGCGACAGCATCGCCCTGGTCATTCGGCGGATGCATGAGGGCGGATTCCGTCACATGCCCGTTCTGGATGACGGCGGGCGCATCGTTGGCGTGGTATCGGTGAAGCGTGTCGTGACCTACCTTGTCGAGCATTTTCCCGAGGTGGTTTACAACCTGCCGCCGGATTCCGCGGGCGTTGTGACCTCGCGGGAAGGGGGCTAGTGATTACCCGGCGGCGTCCCTCGCAAATGTCTTTCCACCCATGAATCGAGGAGCATCGAATCCAATGGCCGGACCTACGGCAGCGCGACCCTCCAAGTCGGTTGAACGGCTGGACAGCATCATCGTTCGTTTCGCGGGGGATTCCGGCGACGGCATGCAGCTCGCGGGTGCGCAACTGACGAACACGTCGGCGATCTTCGGTAACGACGTGGCGACTTTGCCCGACTACCCCGCGGAGATTCGCGCTCCGGCGGGTTCGCTGGCGGGCGTGAGCGGGTTTCAGATCAACTTCAGCGAGAAACCGATCCATACGCCCGGTGACGGTTGCGACGCGCTCGTGGCCATGAACCCGGCGGCGCTCAAAGCCAACATCGAAGACGTGGCGATTGGCGGCGTTATCATCGTTAATGAAGACGCGTTCACCAAGGGCAACCTCACCAAAGCCGGTTGCGATGAGAATCCGCTGGAGAACGGATCACTCGACCGCTACCGCGTGATGAAGGTCTCGATCGACACATTGACCACCGAGGCGGCCAAGGACACCGGTCTGGGTACCAAGGCGATTCTCCGCACCAAGAACTTCTTCGCGCTGGGCTTGGTGTACTGGATGTACGGTCGGCCTATGGAAACGACCCTCGCCTGGATTGAGTCGAAGTTCAAGAACGTGCCGGCGGTTGCCGAGGCCAACG
>JAJDDR010000571.1 GCA_029260255.1 Phycisphaerae bacterium | reverse complement strand
AAAGTGCGCGCGAAGTGGTCGGCGAGATCGAGAAGAACGCGGCCCGCAGCTTTCCGGGCGTGCGCGCCGTCCTCGACGCCACTGCGGCGAACGAATGGGAGCGTTTTCAGAGCCTGTACCGCGACGTGGAATCGCTGGCGGAGGTGGCGAATGCCTAGCGCTGCGACACACCTGAACCGATGCGTGATCCGAGCCGCGCCCGTAAGGAAGCGGTTGACTGCGATATCGGTATCCCACGCGCGTCCGCTCCCTGACGGTCGCGGCTCGGTTCAACCCGCCCCGTCGAATAGCGCCCGCCGGAGCACTAGTCGCGGTGCGTATGTTATCGGAGTCGGCTTCGTGCTGAGCGCACTGGCCGGGGTCGCCGCCGCCGAAGTGACGGTACCCGACACCGGGGCGTACGTCATCGATCAAGCCGGCATCATCAACGACCAGCACCGCAGGCAACTCGAAGGCTGGCTGCGCGAGCTCGAGCAGAAGACGACGGCGCAGATCAAGGTGTTGACGGTCGCTTCGACGGACGGAGAAGATCCGTTTCAGCTCGGGCATCGGCACGCCGAAGCCTGGAAGCTCGGTCGCACGGGAAAAGACAACGGCGCACTGATCGTGGTTTCGATGGACCCGCATCACGTTGGTATTCACACGGGCTACGGTCTCGAAGGTGATCTGCCCGACGTCTGGTGCGCGAACGCAGCCGAGGATTCCGCTATTCCGTCTTTCAAGCGGGGGAACTATTCAGAGGGCGTCTTGCTCCTCACCGTGGTCACGGCGAATAAAGTCGCCGATGCAGCGAACGTGCAGTTGGGAGGCATTCCCGAGTATCGCTATCGCGGACGGCGGCGCGGCGGCGCCGTGTGTGGCGCCGGACTGTTTCCGCTGATCGTGATGGTGATCGTGTTCTCGTCGATCTCCCGCCGCGGCCGGCATCACCGAAGTTGGGGCGGCGGCGGGCTCGTGGGAGGAATGCTCCTGGGCAGCGTGCTCGGTAACATGATGGGCGGCGGACGATCACACTGGGGTGGTGGATTCGGCGGCGGGTCGTTCGGCGGTGGCGGCGGGTTCGGAGGTGGATTCGGCGGCGGTTCGTTCGGTGGCGGCGGCGGATTCGGTGGAGGCGGCGGTGGTGCCAGTTGGTGACACTTGTTCGTCCTGCGGGACGGTGAACAAGCCGCGGGCGAAGTTCTGCGCGTCCTGCGGCGAGAAGATCGTGCAAGCACGAGGTGGTTCGATGAAATTGACGAGAATACTCCTGATCATTGTTGTTGGAATGGCCGGCGGCGCCGTGTTGCTCGGCGGCTGCGCCTACAGCGGCTACAACAAGGCCATCACGCTCGACGAGGGCGTGCAGAGCAAGTGGGCCCAGGTGGAGAACCAGCTTCAGAGGCGATTCGACCTGACCGACAACCTCGTCGCGACGGTCAAGGGGATGGCCGCCCAGGAAGTGAAGGTGTTTCTCGGAGTCGCCGAAGCGCGAAAGGCCTACACCCAGGCCAAGTCCGTGGGCGCCAAAGCCGGTGCGATGTCGGGTTTCGATTCGGCGTTGTCCCGGTTGCTGGTTATCCAAGAGCGCTATCCGGAGCTCAAATCCGACAAAGGCTTCATGAACCTCCAGGCCCAACTCGAGGGCACAGAGAACCGGCTGGCCGTGGAGCGTAAGCGCTACAACGACGCCGTCGGAGCGCTGAACGTCTTCTCGCGCAAGCTCTTGGGGAAGATGTACTGCGGTTTGGCCGGTGTGGAGAAGGCGGAGTACTACGAGGTGGCCGAAGAAGCCAAGTCGGTGCCCAAGGTCGATTTCTCGGACGGGGAGGGTTAGTTCAGATCAAACTGGGCTGCCAGGACTCGAACCTGGAACCTCCTGATCCAGAGTCAGGCGTTCTACCAATTGAACTACAGCCCATCGCGTCTAACTGCTTGTCGGAGCGACGTTTAGCATTCGTCGACGCGCCGGTGGCCGTCCGAGTGATCTCGCCCGGACAC
The DNA here is from genome assembly GCA_029260255.1 of Phycisphaerae bacterium. Taxonomy (GTDB): domain Bacteria; phylum Planctomycetota; class Phycisphaerae; order UBA1845; family UBA1845; genus OFTM285. The sequence continues at coordinate 10,994 of JAJDDR010000571.1, read as the reverse complement.
AACTCCGGGAAGTGTAGCAACCTGCTCCGACGATGCAAGCCTCGTGGACGACTCCCGGTCGAGCAGGCTTGGCCATCTACCCGGTACCGGATGCGGGCGGGGCGGCTACGGGGCGAAGGCGCGTTTGAGGGAGGCGAAGTCGTGGAGGTCGATGTCGGAATCGGAGTCGAGGACTGTCGTTTGGACGACAATCACCGTCCGGCGCACAATACGTTGGGCTACGTGCTCCCCCGCATTCTCCGCGACACGCCGGTTCTGATCCGCCGACGCGATTCAGGCTGCTCAATTGATGAATCCGGCTAATCTTGTCTTGCCGGTTCCGTTGGTGCATGGGCATGATTGGGGTGTCCGCGAGGCGGCGAACGCCGGTTGCTAGGGCCGGTACGAACGTTCATGCTTCGCAGGAAGCGGGTAGGCTGAGACCGAGACTATGAACGAGGTCGAATTCGTTGGTTTGGGGGTGTCGTGATCGGGGAGCGCGCGGCACGATGCAACCCCGCCACGTGATCGATAGCAGACGGGAAACATGGGAGCTTACACGGAGGTAGATGAGATGAGAGCGTTCTTGTTACTGAGCACGATGATTGTCGTTTCTTCGATCGTCGCGGAGACGAATGCAGAACCCGTGTTGCTGGCGTCCTTCAGCGCGGAAGGGTCGTTCGGTCATTCCCCGACTGCGGTCCCGGAAGTCAGGTTCGACCTTGAGTTGATACCCAATGATGTTGACCCGCCCGGTCCGCGCCTAGTCGATCCAATGTTCCGGGGAGAAGGGGACACTTGGTCTGTCGACTTTACCCGAGACAACAGCAGTGCTTTCGCCGACTTTGCAGACTTGGCGACCAACGGAATCAACGACCAATACGGGCAGGGTATTCGCTGGTTCGACGGTGCGGGGGGAATCGCGGGGGGAACAGAGATGGGGCTGTTCAATCAGTTTTCAACGGAACCTGTGGAACCGCCCGATCTAGCAGGAAACGAACTTGAATTTGTTCGGCTGAATGTACACGATGTCGCGTTCGAGCCGTGGAGCTTACTCCCTGGAGAGGATGGCTTCATGGTCCACTTCGATCTGACCTATGAGTTTTACGGCAAACCGGTTCCGGAACCCGGAGCGGCGCTGCTACTTGCGCTTGGGGCATTCCTCGCGCGGCGAGATACGAGATACCCTGTGGCAGCGACTCCGCGGGACATATATACGGAGCGCCTAGAATCATAGGCCATTCGTACCTGATCCAATTCAGGATAACGCTTGTGGAGGCACGGAAAGATGAAAGCGTATCAAATCGCGGCACTGATCGCCTGTTTGCTCGCAACCTGGAGCCCGTTGAAATCGTACGGGTATGGGGATGCTTCGCCCACCCTCACGCCACTCTACGGAATCAACCCGCAGGGATACCGAGTTTGGACGTTTGAAAACGTCCCAGCGGCGTTGGGCGGATCGACGGTTACGGTCACGATATTCGCCTGCGCGGATTTGAACGAGAGCAATGAGTGGGTTCGCACCCGTGCGCTGCTCGGAAAGGACTTCGGAAACCTGTTCACGAACAGTTCCGCGACGGGGTGCGTTGGAGGCTGCGATTCAGTTCAGCTTTCCATGACAGCGAACGAGTGGAACACTGCCCGGGACTCTGGGGCTTCCGGCGGGGTCGGTGATGTCAAATTTACCTTCACGCCGAGTTCGTCGGTTACAAACATCTGTTGCAACGACACGTGCTCGTCGTCGGGGCCGGGTGGATCGAGTGAATGCTGCGTGAATCAATGCTCGCCGATTCCGTGCCTTCTGGGGTCCATCAAGGTAACGATCAGCTACGCCGAAGCGGAGTGTACTGTGAATGCGGAGTGCGACGACGGGATTCTGTGTACGGTCGACACATGCGAGAGCGGAACCTGCGTGAACACACCGATCCCCTCGTCGCAGGTGACCTACGTGGATGAGAACGTGTTCGGCGGGCTGGGCGACGGGTCGACGTGGGCGAATGCGTACGTGGATTTGCAGGATGCACTCAATACAGCGTGTGGGGACATCTGGGTTGCGGCGGGGACGTACGAGCCGACGGCCGGAACCGATCGCTCCGCGACGTTTGCGATGCGCGATGGGGTGCGGGTCTTTGGTGGGTTTTCGGGAACGGAAACGCACCTGAAGGACCGCAACTGGGCCGCAAACGTGACGACTCTCAGCGGGGATCTGAACGACGATGGGCAGCATTCGGGGAACAGCTACCACGTGGTCAGCGCCATCGATACGGACGAGACGGCCGTACTCGACGGGTTCACCGTCACGATGGGCAATGGGGACAACTCTGCCTCCCCCTTCGACAAGTATCGCGGGGGCGGGATTCATTGCGATGGATGCAACTCGGTGTTCCGAAACTGCGTCGTAGACGACAACCGTGCAGGGGTCGGTGCAGGCATGATGATCTGGCAACCAGGGGCAGGTTCCGCGGACCCCGAGGTCGTGAATTGTCTGTTCATCAGTAACACGGCCAGCGGCTTCTCGGGGAGCGCTGGCGGCGGGATATACAGCCAAGCCTACAACAGCGGACACAGCGTTCCTGAGATTACGAACTGTACGTTCTCGTCGAATTCTGCGACTTTGGGCGGCGGCGGGTGGTCCACGGACCGCGGCACGAACGGCACGGGTGTTCCTGTGTTGACCAACTGCGTCTTTTGGGGAAATACGGGCGGAGGGAGTGTGGAGCAGCAGCAGATTCTCGACCAGACCCCATCACTTGTGGAATCCGACCTCGCCTACTCGTGTATCGAGGGGTGCTCGAAGCCTGGATTCTGTCCTCCGGGATCATCCAACATCGCGGGTAATCCACTCTTTAGAGACCCGGCCAATGGGAACTATCAACTCGATATCTTCTCGCCGTGCATTGACGCGGGTGACAACTTTGCGGTCCCGTTGGATGTTGACGATATTGATGGGGATGGAAGCACGGGCGAGGGCATTCCGTTCGACTTGGATGGGTATCCTCGGCGCCTTGACGACTTGCTTACGCCAGATACCGGGAACGGAACTGCTCCCATTGTCGACATGGGAGCGTACGAATCTCCGTCGTTGTGCGTGACAGCCGCCGACTGCGGACAGGCGCCGGACTGCCTGGAGTGGACGTGCGATTCAGAGAGTATCTGCGTACTCGGTTTCTCGCCGCCGTCAACCGCTTGCGGCGATCCAATCTCGACTGACTGTAACCTCCCGGACACTTGCGACGGATCTGGTTCCTGCCTCCCGAACTTCTTGGCGGTCGATTCCCCGTGTGGCGATAGTGGGGCTACCGATTGTGATAATCCCGATACATGCAACGGCATCGGCACCTGCTTGCCGAACTACGTCGATGCCGGAACCGTTTGTGGAGAACCCGCCGTAGTCGAATGTGACTCTGCCGATCTCTGTAACGGGTTCGGCACGTGTGTCGAGGTCTTTGCGAATGAAGGCGTTGACTGTGGCAACCCGACGGACACCGACTGTGATGACCCGGACACCTGCGACGGTGCAGGAACCTGTCTCGATAACTTCGAGCCGATTGACTTCGCTTGCGGCAGTCCTGCGAACACTGAGTGTGACGATCCCGACTCGTGTGATGGGGCGGGGTCGTGCCGTGACAACTTCGAGGTCTTCGGCGTTGGCTGCGGCGATCCGACGAGTGCGGACTGCGACGATCCGGACACATGCGATGGCGCCGGATTATGCCTGGACAACGTGGAATCAGACGGCACGCCTTGTCCAAACGGAGTGTTCTGCGACGGCGACGAGACCTGCTTGGTGGGCGTGTGCGTAGACAACGCGGACCCGTGCATCGATGCTCCACACTGTGACGAGGCGGCCGGTGTCTGCCTGGAATGCCTGAACGTCAACGAGTGCGCCGACATCGACAGCGACGGAATCACCGACGATGTCTGCACTTGGTGGGAATGCGATCTGGGAGTCTGCAATGATACTGCCACGCTGTACCCGTCCAACATGGGTGGCGAGTGGGGCGCCTGCCCGCCGGACAGCTTCTGCAACGTCCACGACCGCGACCACGCGTTTACCTGCTTCGCCGGGACAAACGGATGTGATGATATCAACATCGACGCTGGTGGCGCGTTTGGTGCATGCCCGCCCGACGGATTCTGCAACATCCACGACGCGAATCACGCGCTAACGTGCTTCGCCGGCACCAACTCATGCGAGTGCGCACCTCCTGGCGGTGCTGCTCCCGGGGGCGGTGGAGGACCGGGTATCGGGCCAACGACCGTGGCTGCGACCGCACTGTCTGTCCAGCCGGTACAACTTGCTACCGCAAGCGATGTCGTGCGAGTTCGCATCTTCGCCGCAAGTGCCCTGGCGGACATTCAGGGTTATCAGTTGGACCCGATCGTGAGCGGCGGGACCGGCGGGCAGTTGGAGTTGTTGGACATCACGATCGAGCCGCGGGCGGACTTCGTATTTGCGGGGCGGACGGATACCTTCGAGGCGTTCAATCTGACGAACGGCCAGATGCTCTGCGGGCTGGACGGCGACGGTGTTGCGACGACCGGACCGGCGTACTTGGCTACCTACACGTACCGGGTACCGTTGACTGCGGCGGGTGACTTCGTGATGGACATCCGGAGGGACGAAGCGGCGGGAGACCAGACGTTTCTGATCGCCTCCGGGAACGGGCGGATCGAAGTCAGCGCGACGACGCCGGGAGTTATCAGTGCGGTTCCGGCGGTGATTCCTTGACCCGACATGCCCACGCAAGCGTGGGCATGCCACCCGGGTTGGACCTGTTTGCAGGTAGCGTTGCGCGCTACATCACAGCGAAGTAGTTATCGACCGCGGCGTCGATGCTCTCGGTGTCGGCGTTCGGGGGCTTGCCGGCGTAGGCTGAGCAGTTCTTGATCTGAAGCAGCAGGTCGCGCGGCTGGCAGCAGCGGAACGGCCGCTCGACGGCCTTGTAGTGGGCCTCGATGACGTAGTCGACCGCTCCAGGTGGGACGTCGACGCCGACGAGCGGGGCCATGATGTCGAACAGCTTCCTGAATTCGTCCTCCGTCGGATCGATGACGTTGATCTTGTACGGTATCCGGCGGAGAAACGCCTCGTCGACCAGGTCCCTCGGTTCGAGATTCGTCGAGAAGATGATCAGCTGATCGAAGGGCACCCTGATCTTCTTGCCGCTGGCGAGATTGAGGAAGTCGAATCGTTTCTCGAGCGGTACGATCCAGCGGTTGAGGAGTTCGAGCGGGCTCATGCGCTGCCGGCCGAAGTCGTCGATGACCAGCGTCCCGGTGTTGCTCTTGAGTTGGAGCGAGGGTTCGGTGATCTTGGTGGTCCGGTTGTGACGCAGGTCCAGAGCGTCCATGGTGAGTTCGCCGCCGACCAGAATGGTGGGCCGCTTGATCTTGACCCACCGCGCGTCCACCGCCTGCTCCTTGAGGATGCTCGGCACCTCAGCGTCGGCCAACTCGTGATTCTGCGGGTCGAAGAACGTTATGATTTCCCCGCTCGCGTGAATCGCATAGGGAACCCAAACATCGTCGCCGAAGCAGGCCGTGATGCGCTCGGCGATGCTGGTTTTTCCGTTGCCCGGGAATCCGTACAGAAACAAGCCGCGTCCGGAGTTGATGGCCGGTCCCAGCCTGGCGAACATCGTCTCGTTGATCAGCAGATCGGAAAATGCGCGCTTCAGGTCGTCGAGTTGAGGCTTGACGGCCGTGATTGTCTGCGCCTTTACGGAGTCGATGTAGGAATCCAGGGTCACCGGCGCCGGTCCGCTGTAGGAGCACTCGTCGATGAACGAAAGTGCCCGCTGCCGTCCCGCGTCGGTCAGGGCGTACTCGAAATCACCCATCGCGGTGCTGTCTTTGTATTGGACGAACTGCCTCGATTTGAGATGGGCGAGCATCTCGATGATCGGCTTGGCCGGCATCCCGAGCGCGGTGGCAAGCTCTCGCCCGGTCAGGTGCCCGGCCGCGTGCAGGCTCTTGAAGACCAGAGATTCAATCAGAGAATCGGTCAGCCCCGTCTTCTTGATTGTGGTCACCGCCGCGGGCTTGAATCTCGGTGCTTCGATCAGATCATCAGGCGACGGGTCGGCCAGTTCCGCTGCCGGCTGTGAGTTCTCGGCGGGAGGTCGGTTTCGGAGGGTAGCGATGGTGGGTTTCTTTGCGATCATGCGGTGAATCTCGAGCTTCTGGCGAACTCCCGGCACGACGGTTCGTGGTTGGTCGTTTCCGGTATCGGCACTTATTGAGGCGGTTGTTTGCATCCCTTGCGATCGAGCGGCGGTACTGTAATTATGGGGCGCTGGCGGGTGGTACAGCGCGGCGCGAAGCGGTGCGCGGGTCGGTTATGGGCATGACGTCTTGTTCTCATTGATTATCCGTGCTACATATCGGGCTCCGTCGCGCTAGCGGTGGGATGTATACGAATTGTCGGGCGATGGCAGACCGGGCGATGACACAGGAAAACCAGAAAAAGCCAGTCGAGAAGGGCGAAGCCGGCAAGAACGTCACCTCCGGTGGCGGCGAGGCATCGGGATCGCCGCAGGCGGCGGTTCAAAGGCGTGCTCCGGCCATCAAGGAGGTCATCCCTCTCGCGTGGAAGCTGGTCGGGACGAGCGCAGGCACTCCCGTCACGCTGCTCAAGTGTATCGAGCGCAAGGACGCCGAGGTTCAGATGGCCCGTTTGGAGGCCGAGGGGTACTACCAGCGTCTGGAGATCTTCGGCGCCGAGGAAAAGGTGCCGCTCTCGTCGACGTTGAACAAGGCGCGAAAGAAAGTGATCGACGACGCCACGAACTTGGCCGGAGCGCGTAAGGCAACTTCGGTGCCGGCCAAAAGCCCGGGCGGACCGGGCAAGGGGAGCAAGCGCGCCACCGCAGCGTCGAAGTCCAACACGGTCACGGTCAAGATGAAGAAGACCGCGCGACCGGTAGCCAAGTCGAAGACACGCGCCGGTTCCTCCGCGGAGTCCAAGCGCGCCGCGAAGACCTCGAAGCCCAAGAAATCGACCACGAAGACGGTCAAGAGAGTCGTCAAGAAAACGAGCGCGTCGAAGAAGAAGACGGCCCAATCCAATGCCAAGGCGATGCCCAAGGCTTCCAAGAAGAGAGCTTCCGCATCGAAGACGGCGAAGGCCAAGAAGGCGACACGCAAGCGCAAGTAGGCCGACGGCGGCGTATCCCGTTTGCGCGCGGATGCACCGGGCGGTGAGTCGCGCCGCCGCTAACCGGAAAGAGCTACATCATGGCAGGCAAGAAGGCAGTAGCTATCCCCGAGTGGATTGCGGCGCGTCTTTCGGACGCCCGGTCGGAGATGGCGAAGCGGGACCTGCCCGCCTATCTGCTGACCCGGCATATGGACACGTACTACATGACGGGGTTCACCGGGGAAGACTCCGCGGTGATCGTGACGCCGCGGGCGGTGCATCTGGTGAGTGACTGTCGCTTCGACGAAGCGATCGGTTCGGAGGTTCCGTGGGTCAAGAAACACCTGCGTAAGGCGCTCCTGCAGGACGAGATCGCCAACGTGTGCCGGCGGCTGAAACTCGAGCGTCTGGCCTTCCAGGCGGATGACATAAGCGTGGAGATGCTGGCCGCGCTGCGCAAGCTCGCCAGGCCGACGAAATTCGTGATCGCGCCGCCGATCGTGAATCGCCTTCGGATCGCGAAGGATGCGCGGGAGTTGAAGACTCTCGGCGAGGCGATCAAGGTGGCGCAGGACGCCTTCATGGCGACGCGGCGCTCCATTCGCGTGGGGCAGACGGAGCAGGAGTTGGCGGCGCGGTTGGAATACGAGATGCGGAAGCGCGGCTCTTCGGGAGCGGCGTTCGGCACGATCGTGGCGGAAGGATCGAATGCTTCGCATCCCCACGCTCATTCCGGCAAGCGGAAGGTGAAGCCCGGGAGTGCCATTCTGTTTGACTGGGGGGCGACGGTCGGGTTCTACCGTAGCGACTTGACCCGGTGTTTGTTCATGGGTAAAATCCAGCCCAAAATCGGGCGGATATACCAGATCGTGTTGGACGCGCAGCTTGCAGCGATCGACGCGATCCGCCCGGGTGCGCGGATGTGCGATGTCGACGACGTTGCACGTGGTTTGATCACCAAGGCGGGATTCGGGAAGCAATTCGGGCACGGGCTGGGCCACGGGCTTGGTCTGGATGTGCATGAACCGCCGTCGTTGAGTTGGCGATCGAAAGAGAAGCTCGAGCCAGGATCGGTGGTGACGGTTGAGCCGGGCATTTACCTGCCTGGTGTCGGGGGGATTCGTATTGAAGACGATGTACTGGTGACGTCAACCGGGCATCGCGTTCTCAGCGATCTGAAGAAGGACTTGCAAAGCGCGGTTCTCTGACGCCGCTGGCGCGTGCGGATCGAGAATCCCTGACGGCGAAAACCAGTGGACATCGACAAAGTCAAAGAACTCGTGCGATTGATGGTGGACAACGAGTTGTCCAGCATTTCGTTGCGTGACGGTGGCGAGGAAATCACTCTGAAACGGCCCACCGAAAACGGCGTCGCGACCGGCGGGACCATGTCCCCTCAGGTTGCGCTCATGCCGCCGCAACTCGCGATGATGCCGGCGCCGCCCGGCGTGCCCGAAGCCGTCGTGGCGCTGCGGTCGGAAAGTGGTACTGCCATGCCCGCTGACGATGTAACCGTGGCCATCGAATCGCCGATGGTGGGAACGTTCTACTCGGCCCCCAATCCGGAAGCGGGCCCGTTCGTTGAGGTCGGCTCGCGGGTCTCGGCGTCGACGGTGGTGTGCATCATCGAGGCAATGAAGGTGTTCAACGAGATCCGCGCCGAGGTCTCCGGGACGATTGAGAAGCTACTTGTAACCAACCAGCAGGCGGTGGAATACGGTCAGCCCCTCTTCTCGGTCCGCCCGGATTGACCGTCTTGTCGCAACCGAGCCTATGTTCAAGCGAGTACTGATTGCCAATCGTGGAGAGGTCGCGCTGCGTACGCTGCGGGCCTGTCACGAACTCGGCATCGAGACGATTTGCGTGTTCTCCGAAGAGGACCGTGGATCGACGTACCTGGACCTTGCGGACCGCGCCGTGTGCATCGGTCCGGGTCCCGCCAAGGACAGCTACCTCAAGAGCGATCGGATCATCGCGGCGGCCGAGATCGGCAACGCGGACGCGATCCACCCCGGCTACGGTTTCCTGGCGGAGGACGCGACCTTTGCGGAGAAGTGTCGCGAGTCCGGTATCGAGTTCATCGGTCCGAGCGCCGACGCGATGCGCATGCTGGGCGACAAGGCGGCCGCGCGGGAGCTTGCCAAGAAGACGAAAGTGCCGACCGTTCCAGGCACCGACGGCGTGATCAACGACCCCAGTGAGGCGATCAAGATCGCCAAGGGAATCGGCTACCCGGTGATCGTCAAGGCGGTCGCGGGCGGCGGGGGTCGGGGGATGCGCATCGCGCACAACGCGTCGGATTTGGGCACGGCCATTGGGCAGGCTCAGCAGGAGGCCGAGGCGGCGTTCAACAACGGCAGCGTCTACATTGAAAAGTTCGTTGATCGACCGCGACACGTCGAGATACAGGTGCTGGCCGATCACCACGGTCACGTGGTACACTTGTTCGAGCGTGATTGTTCGGTGCAGCGCCGCTACCAGAAACTAATCGAGGAAGCGCCGTCGTCGGGGATCGATCAGAAGACGCGGGACGCGTTGTGCAAGGCGGCGGTCCGTCTTTGCAGGGCGGCAAAGTACACCAACGCGGGCACCTTCGAGTTCCTGGTCGACGGCAAGCGATTCTACTTCATCGAGGCAAACACACGTATTCAGGTTGAACATCCGGTGACGGAGATGATCACCGGCATCGATCTCATCAAGGCCCAGGTCCGAATCGCTGCGGGCGAGCCGCTCGGGTTCTCGCAGCGTGACGTGAAGTGCAAGGGCGCAGCGATCGAGTGCCGAATCAATGCCGAGGATCCGGATAACGGTTTCCGTCCATCTGCGGGTGTCATCGAGCACTTCCGGTTGCCCGGCGGGTTCGGTGTCCGGGTCGACACACACGCGCACAACGGCTACCGCATTTCCCCGCTCTATGATTCGCTGATCGGCAAACTGATCGTACACCAGCAGACTCGCGAAGAGGCGATCGAGTGCATGCGGCGATGCCTCGACGAGTTTTGCGTCGGACCCAACAAAACGACGATCCCGCTGTTTCAGAAGATCTTCCGGCTCGACGGGTTCGTGAAGGGTGAGATCGATACGGGCTACATCGACCGTACGCTGAATTCGCGGAACTGAGGCGGGCTGGTTTCCGATACGTGTCCGCCGGGCTGCGATGTGCGCCAAGGTGCCCCGAGACGTGCGCTGCGCGGGCGTGTTTGTTGCATCGGTCGTTCACTTTCCGCAACCGCGATGGCAGATTGACTGACCAACGCGGTAAAAGGCGGTTTTTGCATCGCCGAATTGCACCGGGTATCGACGCGCACGCCGTTCCAGGGCATGATGCATAGGCGGGGAAACCGGGCGAACGAGGGACCTGTCGATGACCATCGCCATCATCTTGGGGGTGTCGATTGCGCTTCAATTCGCGGCGGCGCTGCTGGCGCTGAGGCTGATTCGTCCATCCGGTGGTCGCGCGGCATGGATCCTGATCGCCACGGCGGTTTCGTTGATGGCCGTCCGCCGCAGCATCGTGCTGTTCAGGCTGCTGGCCGGGGATTTGACCCACCCGCCCGATCTTGCGGCAGAATTGGTGGCGTTGCTCATTTCGGTGTTGATGCTCTGCGGGATCGCCTGGATTGCTCCCCTCTTTCTCTCGATCAAGCGATCCGAGGCATCGCTGCGCGAGTCCTCCGACAAACTCCGCGATCTCGTCGATGAGCAGAAGTTTCTGCTCGATAACATGCATGACTTCTTGTATCGGCACGACACCGCCGGCGTTTTTTACTACCTGTCCCCATCCATTGAACAGGTCAGCGGTCATACGGCGGACGAATGGAAGAAGCACTACACCGCCTACATGACCGACCATCCGGACAACGAGAAGGTCATT
>JAJDDR010000058.1 GCA_029260255.1 Phycisphaerae bacterium | reverse complement strand
ATGCCGCGGCCGCGGTGTCGTTCGCGCTCGGTGTGACGCGTCCTTACAGCACCGGACCCGGCGGTGGCGGGTTCATGATCATCCGGATCGCGGGCGGCGAGACGGTCGTGCTCGATTACCGGGAGACGGCGCCCGCGACGGCGAGCGCGGACATGTACGCAGAGACCGATCGCGACGACGCCAGTCGCAACGGGCACTTGGCGGTGGCGGTCCCCGGCACGGTCGCGGGACAGTGTCAGGCGTTGGCACGGTTCGGCACGATGCCGCTGGGTCGCGTGCTGCAACCGGCTATTCGGTTGGCGAGCGATGGATTCGCCGTTGACGACCACTACGTCGAGGCGACCCACGCTGCGCTCGAGCAGTTCAACCGCGACCCGGCGCTTCGGCGCACCTGCCGATACGTGTACGAAACCCACCTGCGCAACGGGCGGCTGCCGCGTGCCGGGCAGACACTGACGCAACCGGCGCTGGCGGCGTTTCTCAAACGACTTGCGTCCGACGGGCCTGAGTTCTTTTACCGCGGTGATTTCGCGCAAGCTCTGGACCGCGAGATGGCGGCGCATGGCGGCGCCGTTAGCGTTTTCGATCTTGGCGCGTACCGGGTTCGGACGCGCCGGCCGGTGGTGGGGAGTTACCGCGGGTTGGAGTTGATCACGATGCCGCCGCCGTCTTCGGGTGGTGTGGCGATCGTGCAGACGCTCAACACGCTCGAACGTCTCGCGTCGAGCGAGATACTGCGCGCGGACCCGCACTTGGCGCGGCATTACTTCATCGAGGCCATGAAACACGCCTTTGCGGACCGGGCGCGCTGGCTGGCTGACGATGACTTCGTCGACGTGCCGGTCGATGTTCTGACGTCGAGCGCGTATGCCGCGCGCATCGCCCAACGCATCGGCGCGACGACCTCGGCGGAAATCCAAAGCTACGGAACCGCCCCGCCGCCCGACGATGCCGGAACGAGTCACTACTGTGTCGTCGACGCGTGGGGCAACGTCGTGGTGGGCACGGAGACCATCAACACGTCGTTCGGCTCGCTGGCAGCGGTCGAGCAATGGGGCGTCATCCTCAACAACGAGATGGACGATTTCGCCGCGAACCCCGGTCGACCGAACGCGTATGGGCTAATCCAGTCGGATCGCAACGCGATCGCTCCGAAGAAACGACCGCTGTCGAGTATGAGCCCGACCATCGTGCTCAAGGATGATGAGCCGTTCCTGCTGATCGGGGCTTCCGGCGGGCCGCGGATTATCAGCTCCGTTCTGAACGTACTGATCAACGTCGTGGATTTCCAGATGTCACTTGAGGCGGCCGTGCATGCTCCGCGCCTGCATCAGCAGTGGCTTCCAGACGCAATCTACTTCGACCGCTCCCCGCCAGCCGGGCTCGCGGCTTCGCTGATCTCCCGCGGACACCGCCTCTCGGATGAGCGCAAGACCGGCATCGTTCAGACCATCCTGCGGACGCCGGCCGGGTGGACCGGCGCTTCCGACCCGCGCAAAGGGGGTCGGCCCGCGGGTTATTGACGTGCGTTCCCATCTTGCATTCAGAAAATCAGCGCGCCACGCATGATCACACGAGTTTCAAAATAGCGTAGTTGTTTGGACTAGGTAATTCAGGATAAACATGTGGAACACGGCGATTCCGTGCGGACCATCGGACGGCCGCGGATCGACAACTCACGGTTGCAATCTCGCGGATGCACTTTAGAATGCCGCCGTAGTCGGCCGGTTAGGTTCTCCACGAAACAAGGAGGTCATTGGTCATGGATCTGCGCACCACTCGCCCAAGTATCTCGAAAGCCGTTCTCTCGTGTGCCGCCATCTCGATTGTTTTGCCACTCTCGGCCCAGACGGTCGACGCGTTTCCGTCGTGGATCGGCGTGTACGGACCGCACCAGCGGCATGTCGACGCTCAGAACCCCGGCGCGTACACGATCCTCATGAACCAGGACTACTTTGGGCTTCACTGCGAAGTGGGCGTTCAGGTCAACGGCGGCGTGTGGCAGGCCTATCAGATGAGTTACGCGGGCAACGTCGACGGAAACTCGAAGTGGCAGCACACGCCGTCGCAGAGCTACGCCCCGGGCAGTACCGTCACCTACTACTTCCACGGCTATGACAACTGGGGCGGGAACATCTGGGACAACAACGGCGGAAGCAACTACTCGTTCACCGCTGCGTTGGTTCCATCATCGCACACCGGAATGGGATCGATCCCCTACACCGGCGGCGTGGCCTTTCGCGTCTGGGCGCCGAACGCGACGTCCGTGAGTGTCGCCGGTGATTTCAACGCCTTCAGCGCCACCGCCAATCCACTCGCGGCGGAATCGGGCGGCAACTGGTCGGTCGACGTCGATGGTGCGGCGATCGGCGACGAGTACCGGTTCATGATCAACGGCACGCTGTCGAAGAACGACCCCCGGGCCGGACGCGTCACGAACTCGATCGGCAACAGCATCGTTCTCGATGCCACGCCGTACAACTGGAGTTCCTTCTCGACGCCCGGGTGGAACGAGATGGTTGTTTACGAGATGCATGTCGGCACGTTCAACGATACGGTCGGCGGGCTTCCCGGTACGTGGCAGACCGCCATAGCGAAGATCCCGCACCTCGCGGCGATGGGCGTCAACGTCATTGAGGTCATGCCGATCTGCGAGTTCGCGGGCGACTTCTCGTGGGGCTACAACCCGGCGCACCCGTTCGCGCCCGAGAGTATTTACGGGTCTCCCAACGACGCAAAGGCGTTCATCGACGCGTGCCACGTAGCCGGCATCGCCGTGATCATCGACGTCGTGTACAACCACCTCGGTCCCAGCGACCTGGATCTCTGGCAGTTCGACGGCTGGTCGACGAACAACATGGGCGGCATCTACTTCTTCCAGGACTGGCGCGCCAGCACTCCATGGGGCGACACGCGTCCCGACTATAGCCGCACCGAAGTGCGGACCTACCTCCGCGACAACGCGCTCTACTGGCTGACCGACTTCAACGCCGATGGCCTGCGTTGGGACTCGACCGTCAACATTCGGACGCAGAACAACGGCGGCGGAGGTGACATCGCCGAGGGCTGGAGCGTAATGCAGTGGATCAACGACGAGATCGACGCGGCCGCTTCGTGGAAGATCTCCATCGCCGAGGACCTTCAGGACAACGCGTGGCTGACCAAGACGACCGGTGCCGGCGGAGCCGGATTCGATTCGCAGTGGGATGCGGGGTTCGTTCACCCGATCCGCAACGCGGTGATCACCGCCAACGACGTCGACCGCAACATGTACGCCGTGCGCGACGCCATCACCCACAACTACAACAACGACCACACCGAACGCGTGATCTACACCGAGAGCCACGATGAGGTAGCCAACGGGAAGTCGCGCGTTCCGGAGGAGATCTGGCCGGGCAACGCGGCGAGTTGGTACTCCAAGAAACGCTCGACCCTGGGTGCCGGGATCGTGTTTACCAGCCCCGGCGTCCCGATGATCTTCCAGGGACAGGAGTTTCTCGAGGACGGGTACTTCCAGGATACCGATCCGCTTGACTGGACCAAAGCCACCACGTTCAGCGGGATCGTCGACTTGTACGGCGATCTGATCGCCCTGCGGCGAAACCTGGGGAACACGACGGCCGGTCTCAGCGCGAACAACGTCAACGTCCACCACGTCAACAACACCGGCAAGGTGATCGGGTACCACCGGTGGAACAACGGCGGGGCGAAGGACGATGTCATCGTGGTCGCGAACTTCTCGAGCCAGGGCTTCACAAGCTACAATCTGGGATTCCCGAGCGGCGGGACTTGGCGCGTGCGATTCAACAGCGATTGGAGCAGCTACGACTCATCGTTCGGTAACTGGAACGCGTACGACACGACGGCCAACTGGGGTCCCAAAGACGGCATGAGCTACAACGCCAACGTCGGGATCGGTCCCTACACGATTATCGTGCTGTCTCAAGACTGAGGCGAAGTCTGAACAGCCCGGCGATCACCAAGGTATGGCTCGGTCAGTGTTTGCCGGAGAGCTTTCCGCTCCGCGGTCTCGCGAGTTTCCGGTCCACCTTGCCGAGTATGCGCGGGAGATCGGGGTGATCGGCGAACTCGCTCCGCAGGCGCCGCAGATAGGGTTCGGCTTGCAGGCGCCGTGCTCCCGCCGGAAGATCCGAGGTGGCGTAGAACACGGCGAGGTCGGCCACCACCCAGAAGTAATCCGGATCCGCATCGTATGCCCGCAGGTAATGCCGCTCACTTTGCGACCGATCCCCGTTCAGAGCGTGCGCCTCGGCGACTGCGTAGTCCAGCCTGCCCGGCTTGACTGTCGATGGCCAGCGCTCGGCGGATTCGATCAGGGTGATCGCGGCGCCGATTTTCTGCGCTTGCAGCAGAGAATAGACTTCTTCGCTCTGCTGATCACGCATGCCACGAAGATAGTGCGTGGTCGAGGCGGCCACCAGGATTGCGGCGGTAAGAACACGGCTCGTCCATATCGCGCGGGAGTAGATCCTCCGCTTGCCGGGCTCTTCCGAGTCGGCGCGGGCTACCCGGTGACGCAGGGCAGTCCATGCTGCAACGAATAAGCAAAACGGCACGCCGAAAAGGAAAAGTTCCGCTCGCGAGTTCATCGGTATGACGTGCAGATCGAGGCCAAGGTGGCGACCGGAGAACGGCCAGCCGAGCTGTTGATCCGTTCCCTGAAGAAGATCCAGAACATCATGCAGGAGAATCGAGAGCACCGCGATCGAGAATGCCGCCGGTCGCGAGATGGCTCCCAGCTTCGCGAGCCCGCCGCCAACAGGCACGGCTGCGCAGATGGCGAACAGTGCGGAATGGGTCACGACGCGCACGTCTGTGAAGCCGAGAATCGCCGCCATCTGGCTGACGATGTCCGGCAGGTACGCCAGTCCGACCAGAGTCGGTGCCCACAGGACCACGACCGCGCGCGTGCGTGAGGCCGGACTCGTGCAGACGGCCGTTCCCAATCCCACAAACGCGTGGCCCAACACAGGCATCTAGATCATTCTCCCGCGCCGGCCGCGGTGGACCGGATCGCGCCGTCGTTGACCTGGACACTCACGATGCCGGGGCGACGTCCAATCATCACGCATGTACACGGCGGCATGGGCAGTGCAATAAGCGAACGCGTCATCGTCGTTCGGACCGCTTGACCCACCAGAAACCGGACAAGATCATCGCGATACCGAGCAGAGAACCGAGGATTTGCTGCCGGCCGAAGCCCTCGGCGTTTCCGAATGCGAACTGATCGGCGAGGAGCGATAGTATCGTCCCCGCGAGGCCGATCGTGAAGAGTGTGCGTGCTCGCGCGATAGCGCCGAGTACCAGGAGGATGAGACAGATCGTCACCCCGTGCCTCTGCTGCCGTCCGAAACCGGCGTTGCTGCCGAATTGCAGAACATCGGCCAGCAGGGACATCAAAGTGATCATGGCACCCACAACGATGATCACAGCGGCATCGCCGCGCGTGCGACGGCGCGAAGAATGATGCTGTTCCATCGCATCGACGCACGCAGCGCAGAAGTGCTGCATCGTTGCCACGCCGTCGTTCACGTCTGAGATGTGGACGATGGCCGGCGCGCCGCATGCTTCACATGTCGAGTCGGGGACGGCATCAAGCGTCGCGTTTCTCATCGTTCGATTCGCCGGTCCTGTCACCGCGAGGCGGCCTGGCCCGGTGCAACCTCGACCATCGGCCGGGACATGGTCCACAACTCGCAGACCAACATCATAATGGCCACCGGCATCATCGCAAAACCGGCGAAGTCGCGAAAGACGCGACTTATCAACTCACCGCCGGCGACGAGAAAAAGCAGAGCCGTGACAACCAGACGCCCGGTAATGCAGATGTTCGCCACGGGGTTCCTCGAACTCCGCGGCGCGCCGTCCGTCAGGAGCATGCCCTCGACGTAGCGCGCCTCACACTCAGTGCTGTTTCATGGTACAGCAACGCGCGGCGTCGCGCAAGCGCAAACGCTCGGAGAATCTCGAATCTCCGGCGCCCAGGCTGTGAGTTTCAGTTTTCCAACAGCGTTGGGAACGGTGATGCACGGCGCGCGACCAGACGATGTCGCGAGCCGCACGGCGCACGTCCAGCTCTGTGTGCGATTGCTGGGAGCATGTGGTGCCCGATCGCATGTTCACGCGCATGGTTGTCATTCCGAGTGCAACGAGGAATCTGGCTGGAAGCATATTCCGTCCAGATTCCTCGTTGCACTCGGAATGACAGGAGCGGCTCGTAACGTACGTGCCAAACCGTGGCACGTCGCTGGTGCCGAGAGTCGTCCGTCTCCTTGGGATGCCCCGATCGCGCACCGGCGCCGTGCCCGCTTTTGTCGGGACGCGGGCGAGCCCGGATACTCCCGATTCCATTCGTTCAACATTCCTTGCCGGCAAGAGGGAGGCTCGCTCGTGGAAGGGTTGCTTACGGCAGAGAACGCGATGGCGTTCGTGACACTTACCCCTGACATTGCATAAACCGAGTCGATTCGTCTGCCTTGGAGCCTTGAAAACCGCCGTTTCCGAAATCCGCTCGCCCGGCCGACAGATCTCACCCAACGTGAGGTTTGGCGACACCCGTGTTTGGGCTGCAAGCGACTGCGATTCGTCGGGAGATTCCAAGACTTCCGCCCGCTTCGAGCCGGATCTTATGCAACGTGGGGGTTAACGGTCGTGTGGATATGGGCGCGTACGAATCCGACGCCAAGTGTGGTGGGGATGATTTCGATGGCGATGGTATACCCGATGAATGCGATCCCGACATCGACGGGGACGGGGTTCCGAACACTGACGACGCTTGTGACTTCTCGCCGATCGGAGCGACGATTCAACCCAACGGAACGCTACGGGCTGATGCTGACGGAGATTGTGACGTTGACTTGTTCGACGTGGCAATCATGCAATTGGAGTTCACGGGGCCGTGAGGTGCGTGGTGGCCGAACGCCTCGCAGGGGAGCAACGCGAATCGTTCGTGTCCCCCACCGCTGAAGCGATGGGCCACCCAGTCACACATCAAAGCTCGGAGACGGTGACGCGCATGGCCTCTTCGAGCGTGGTCAGCCCGCGCATGACCTTGCGCATGGCGTCGTGGCGCAGTGTGGTCGCCCCGTGCTGGATGGCGTAGGCCTGCAAAACCTCGGTGGAAGCTTTGTCCATCACCAGCTCGGACAGCCCCGAGTCGAACGGCACAAACTCGTAAATACCGATTCGATCGTAGTACCCCACCCGCCCGCAACGCGAGCAGCCCGCCCCGCGAAAAATCTCGACCGACTCCCGCTCCTCGGGGACAGCCAGTAGATTCCGCTCGGTCGCGTTCGCCTCGAACGGCGCCTTGCAGTTCGCGCAGATCTGCCGCACCAGACGCTGGGCCAGCACCGCGATGATCGCGCTCGACACCAGATACGGCTCGCAACCCATGTCCAGCAGACGCGTCAACGACCCGATCGCCGAGTTCGTATGAAGCGTCGCGAAAACCAGGTGCCCCGTCAGCGACGCCTCCAGCGCCAGATGCGCCGTCTCCTCGTCGCGAATCTCGCCCACCATGATCACGTCCGGATCGTGTCGCAGAATACTCCGCAGCGCCGCCGGAAACGTCACCCCGTACGCCGAGTCAACCTGAATCTGGTTCACCCCCGCGATGTGATACTCTACGGGATCCTCGACCGTGATGATGTGCCGGTCGATCGCGTTGATCTGCTGCAATGCCGCGTACATCGTCGTGCTCTT
>JAJDDR010000570.1 GCA_029260255.1 Phycisphaerae bacterium | reverse complement strand
GCGTTCGCCGTGCGGACGCGCTGCCATTCGTCCTCGCGCAGCACGATCGTCGGCGAGCCGTCCTGGGCGCGTTGCGATGAGAACAGCCGCGAACTCGCCGGCGCGGCCGCATCCGCGGGAGTCGTCGCGAGCGTGAGTAGCCAAAGGGCAGAGGCGAGGGCGATCCGGTTCAGCGGTTTCAACATGGAGTTCCCTCGATCGTTCGCGCTTTACGCCGTTGACGCCGTCCAGCCCGTACACGGGCGTGATCGTGTTATCGGCTTCGGCTCGCCGTCAAAGATCCCATCCCATCCAAAGCGCGTGTCGGTCACCCCAGCGGCAGATCTACTTCGGACTCCGAGAGTATACACGAATAGTGGCGGTGACGCCCGTCTTTTCTGCCGCACATGCAGGGCAATCGCATCCAAAACGCCCGGCAGAGGATCTGCGGCAGGTGCCCCTCCTCCAGGCAGGCTTTGACGCGTTTGGCCTCGGCGCCGCCGTTCACCGCGAAAACGCGATCTGCAACTCGCCCCAGTCGCGAATATCGACGTCGGCATCGCCGTCGAAATCAACCGACTCGCACCCGGCCGGAACACCGCTCGCGATCCGGCACGCCTCGAAGCAGGCATGGTCCCACAGATCGACGTCGCCGTCGGCATCGCAGTCACCACGAACCTCGCACTCGTCCGGAATCAGATTCCCGTTTTCGTCAGCGCTCTCGCCGCTGGCGATATCCTCGTGGTCCGCGATTCCGTTCACGTTGCAGTCCGGCGCATACGTGACGTGGACACACACGCCGTCCATCGGGAGCACGCCGCAGTCATCCACGCCCAGGTCGAAGATCGCGACCGTCCACGCACCCGCCGGATTCGCCCCGCGAAAATCACCCAGAAAACCGTTGGGCGCAAACACACCGGCGATCGCCGGAGGCGTCATCAAGCACGCGTCCTCGACCGGCAGCGGCGCATCGTCCATCAGCGTTACCGACACGTCGTCGCCGCCGCAGCCGTAGGGCGAAGCGGGAGAGCCCGGAAGCTGCAGCAACTCCACGTCCGTCTCGCCATGCTTCAGTATCACCCAAAGGTCGCCCACCCAGTCATGCTCCAGCACCAGATCGACGGCAACCTGTGTCGTCACAACATCGCCCAGGTCCGGCTGATGGAGCGTTTCCAGCAGCGACTCGTTCTCGCCAAACATCGCCCCACTGCCACCGCACAGAGTGACCGTCTCGGCCACGGCGACCCCGGACAGGAACAACGTGAACACCAACGCGCGACGTCCAATCACTACGAATTGTGCCGACCAGCTAAACATGCAAGATCACCGGTTACCATTTGCGTTCATAACAGCATTTCGAGCGTGATCGTTGTACTGCGCGGGATCACGCATCCCGGTCGTGTGACACCATCCCTCCGTGTGCCCCATGTTGTTTCCACCCGGAAGCTGCCCGTAGTCTCGCTCCACGACGCCGTCGTCCGGATCGGTCAGGAAGAAGTCCGTCAGCAAACTACAGTAGTCAAAGCCGAAATCACCCAGAAACGAGGTCGTGTAGTAGTACACCTCCGCCCGCGCCCACGACGGAATGCCCGAAAGCCACAGCGCCGCGCCGTCGTACGTCATGTCGAAGTTCGTGCCGCAACCACTGCCGAAGATCGCCCCCAGGATCGCCAGATCACCCGCCAGCGGCGTCCCGCGGTAAGGTGTCCCGACCGACTGGATCAGCCGCGACCCCGTCGAGTAATCAAGACCGCTCCAGTAATAGCTGTACAACTGCAGCGACGCGGCCCCTCCCTGGCTGTGCGCGACAACGCCGAACGACTTCAAACCCCCGCCCTGACCGCGAATGAGCTGTGCGAACTGGTCGTGCGTTCGGTTCGCATTGGGATCAGAGAACACAATCGAGTCATCGAAGTCCCCAGCCGGCCACGCTCAACCCGAGCAGTACCCGAACCTTCGCCGGACGGCCCACCTGCCAGGCACGATCGCCATCGCGGCCGCCTCAGTCGAACGCCCCGGCGGACGGACAGAGCTTGGCCAGTGTGCAGTCGCCGCAGTCCGGCTTGCGGGCCGAGCACACGCGCCGTCCGTGCTGGATCATCGCGTGGCTGAAGTACGTCCAGCTCTTCTTGGGAATGACCTCCATCAGATCGAGTTCGATCTTCACCGCGTCCTTCGAGTCCTTGCCGCGCCAGGTGATGGCCATGCGCTCGGCCAGTCGCCCGACGTGCGTGTCCACCACCACGCCGTCGTTCTTCTTGAACCACGTGCCGAGGATCACGTTCGCGGTCTTCCGCGCGACGCCCGGCAACTGCACGAGTTCATCCATCGTGTCCGGCACTTCGCCGCCATGGTTCGCCACGATCGCGGCGCACGACTTGGTGACGCTCTTGGCCTTCTGCCTGAAGAACCCGGTAGCGTGGATGATCTCCTCCACGTCGGACAATTCCGCGCCGGCAAGGTCCGCCGCAGTCGGGTACTTCGCGAACAGCACCGGTGCGACCTTGTTGACCGTCTCGTCCGTCGACTGCGCCGACAGGATGGTCGAGATCAGCAACTGCAAGGCGCTCCCATGCTCGAGCGCGCAGTCGGCTTCGGGGTACAGTCGCTTCAGCCCGCGCAGGATCTTCGCCGCACGGCTCTTGCGATCTTCCTTCGACTCCCTGGGCTTGCGGATTCGCGTCGCGTTCTTCATGTCTCGCTACGGACCTCCGGTTCAGCCCGACGAACCCGCCGTCGGATCAACCCAACTCGATTCACCACTCTTCCATATCTCCTTCTTCCAGATCGGAACCCGCTGCTTGAGTTCGTCGATCAGGAAGCGGCACGCCGCGAACGCCTCGGCCCGGTGCCCGCACGCCACGGCGATCACGATGCTGGGCTCCCCGATCGGAACAGGTCCCACGCGATGCACGAATGCCAACCGCTCAACCCCCCACCGCTGTCGCGCTTCGTCCGCAAGCTTGCGCATCTCCGCCGCCGCCATGTCGCCGTACGCCTCGTACTCCAGCCGAACGAGACCGCCGTGCTCGGGATGCTCCTCGTACCGCGTGACGCCGTCAAAGACCACAACCCCCCCCACCGCCGGATCGCCGCCCACGTGTCGACGGATCGCGACACCGTCGATCGGCTGGTGAACGATCTCGACAAGATCGTTGCTCGTTCCCCCCGACACCGGCGGAATGACTGCCACCCGATCGCCTTCGCCCAGTACGCGCCCGCGCTCCGCAAACTCCAGGTTCACCGCGAAGCGAAGCGCCTTCTTCCGCGCCGCCAGCTCCGGCGCGCACGCCATCATGCGGTCAACCGCCGTCGCCAGCGTCGCGCCCGCATCGAGGTCGAGGACCTCCTCCGCCCTGCCCGTCCAATCGCGGGCCGGACCGAGGTATTCAACTTGGATTCTCACCCCGGACCTCCTATCTCAGGAAGGGCTTGCCGATCAGACGCCGGATCAGAGCGAGCTGCCCGGCGTGGAAGGCCTCGTGGCGGGCGCAGTGCAGAATCGCGCCGCGCTTGGTGGTGTAGTGTGGGTGCGCCGCCCCGCCGGGACCGCCGCACGGTTCACCGAGATGCTCCGCCGACATGCTGCGGATGCCGTCGAGTACGTCACCGTGGATGGCTGCCATCGTGTCGCGCACTGCGGTCGCCGATGGGTAGGCATGCGCCGATGCGCTCTTCACCCCATCGCCGTGAGGAAAGTGTGCGACGAACTCCTCGTGCGCCTTGGCGTGCCCGAGGACGCGCATCAGAACGAGCGTCTGCTGCGATGACGCCAGGTGACCGCAAATCCACAGCGCGTGATGCAGACCGTCGGCCGGCTGGAAGGTCCAATCGCCATCCTCCAGGTCCGCTATCAGCTTCAAGGTCCAGTCCCGACTGCCGTCGATCGACTCGATTAGTGTATCGACATCACGCATCGAATCACGTCCTCTCTCTGTGGTCGCCCCGCCTACTCGACGGTCAGCGTCGGCTGCGCCGCGGACTCCATGCCGCGAATGCTGATCTGCCCCGCCGTGTTGCACGCCACGTTCTCGACGGCCGCGACGATTTCCGCATTGGTGTCGGTAAAGGTCTTGGACGGCGTGCCGGCGTCCGCGAACATGCGGATCTTGGCGTTCAGCGGGATGGCCCCGAGGAACGGGATGCCGAGTTCGTGTGCGGTGCGCTCCGCCCCGCCATGGTCGAAGATCTCGTCGCGGTTGCCGCACTTGGGACAGAGATAGTAGCTCATATTCTCGATTATGCCCAGCGATGCGACGTTGAGCTGATTGTACATCAACACCGCGCGGCGGGCGTCGATCAGGGCGACGTCCTGCGGCGTGCAGATTACCACGGAACCGGTCATGGGGATCGTCTGCGCGAGTGTCAGCGGCACGTCACCCGTTCCGGGCGGCAGGTCGACTATGAGATAGTCGAGTTCGCCCCACTCGACCTGTTCGAGGAACTGCTTGACCACCCCGTGTACCATCGGACCGCGCCAGATCAGCGGCTTGTCCGCCTCCACCAGGAATCCGATGCTCATCACCTTCACCCCGGCGGCGTTGATGGGAACGATGTTCTCGTCTCGCACGGCCGGCTTCGCATCGGCAATGCCCAGCATCGTCGGAATCGACGGGCCGTAGACATCGGCGTCCATCAGACCGACCGACGCGCCCTTCCGCTGCAACGCGATCGCCAGCAGGACTGCGGCCGTGCTCTTGCCCACGCCGCCCTTGCCGGCGCCGACGGCGATGATGTTCTTGACGTCCTTGAGTGCCCCACTTTGCGCCGTTGAACCGCGAACTTCGGCACTGTACTGCACGTCGACATCGACCACGCCGTCGACGCGTTTAACGGCCTCAACGACGTCACGGGTGATCTGCTCTTTCAAGGGACACGCCGGCGTCGTGAGTTTCACGTGTACCGAGACGGCACCGCCATCAATCGTGACTTCCTTGACCATGTCGAGGCTGACGAGATCACGATGCAGGTCGGGGTCGTTGACCGTGCGCAGTTGGTCCATAATCGCGTCGTTTGTCGGTACGCTCATTCGAAATCGCTCCGGTGGACGTCGCTGGACACAACCGAGGCCCATTCCACGCCCGCGCGGGAATATAGCACCGATTCGGTAGAATATCCAGGGGGTCCACGTTCGCCCGCAGGCTCCCCACCTGATAGGCTGCGTCGGCGTGTGTTCCCGCCGGCGGGAAGGTGCAGCAGATGCTCGAATCCCAGACGTCCTCCACCCTGACGGGCGACCACGCCTGCGCCCGCTGCGGGTACAACCTCCGCGGGCTGACTCGCGGCGGACTCTGTCCGGAATGCGCCGCTCCGGTGGGAGACTCCCTGCGCGGAAACCTGCTCCATCACCAGAAGGTATTCACGGAGGCGGCCGGCAAGGCACGTGCGCTCCAGTCGGGCGAAGTGGACACGGTGCCGCCACAGTCCGGGTTATGATATGGCGCCCTCGTAGACTCAAGGACGAACCGGTCAAAGCGCCGGTGCCGAATCGCATTCATGCCACATGAGCAGCACATTCCGAGAAAGCGGTGGGTCCTGGCGGGCGTCGCGATCATCGTCCTGGGCATCGCTCTGGTGGGGTTCGCCCTCTACTCAACGTTCGCCCAGCCGCAAACCGTCGCGCTGCTGCGAATCACCGGCGCGCGCAACGACGCGGTGCAACTCAAGACATCGGCCACCGGGCACATTGGGCACGTCGCCTTGCGGTTCCTCAGCCGCGCGAACGCACAATACCAAGCCGGTTTGCGATCCGCGCCGTTCGACCGCGACCGCGACCCGGCGTGGTTGGGAGACTTGTACTTCATGGACGACCAGAACCTCATCCGCTGGCAGGGTGCCGACGATGAGGGCACGCCTGACCCCGAGTTCATCGAGCTCATCGAGATGCGCTTGCGACATCGGCTCATCGAATTCGACCCCGTGTCTCACGACGCCTTGGCGTTCATGCGGGAGTCGTTCCACGGCCGCCCGGTGGTGCTGGCCTACCAGGTGAGCGGCGTTTCCGCGGGTCGCCCGATCCTCACGGCGGTGCGCATCGACCTCGACAGTTTGTGGCGGGATTACCTGCGTGGTCACTTCTCCGCGTCCGGCAAGTTCAGCGTCTTGGCGAAATCCGACGTCAAGAAAGCGTATTGGGTCGAGCCGCTGTCGGCCGCCCTGCCGTTTGTTGTGGTTCCCGCGCCGGAGTTCGTCGAGCATGAGTTGCTCGTCGCAACGGTGCAGCGCGCGACGTTCGTCGCGATCGCGGTCGTGTTCGTCGTCGTGCTCGTCGTGATGGTGTGGCGTCTGCTGCGGGCGGTGGAGCGCGAGGTCTCCCTTTCGCGGTTGAAGAGCGATTTCGTGGCGGACGTCTCGCACGAACTCAAGACGCCGTTGGCGCTCATACGGATGTTCAGCGAGATGCTCAGCGAGGGGCGCGTCCCGACGGAGGAGAAGAAACACGAGTACTACGGAATCATCACGCGCGAGAGCACTCGGCTGACGCAGCTTATCGAGAACATCCTCGACTTCTCGCGTATCGAGGCGGGGCGCAAACCTTACACCATGGAACCGATCGACGTGGGTGAGGTTGTCAGCACGACCTACGCGACCTACCGCGTCGAGCTGGACCAGCTCGGCTTCGAGCACACCTTGACGCTGCAGGACGATCTGCCGTTGATCCAAGGCGACGCCAACGCGATCGCCCAGGCCATCGTGAATCTCATGAGCAACGCCATGAAGTACAGCGGCGACGAGAAACGCTTCGAGATCGACATAGAGCGCGAGACCCGGCGCGACGCCGAGGGCGTCCTCATCACCGTCAAGGACAGCGGTATCGGCATCAGCCCGGAGGACCGAGCCCATCTGTTCGACGGATTCTTCAGGGCGCGGGACGACCGCGTTCGCAAGGTGCGCGGCACGGGGCTGGGGCTCAGCGTCGTGAGCCACATCGTCAAAGCCCACGGGGGGACGATCGACGTGGAATCGAGACTGGTCAAGGGTAGCGTTTTTCACATATTCCTGCCACAATCAAGCCAGAAAGTGGCGTCCGGCAACTGACCCGCCAACGCATCGCCTCGAAAAGGAGCTGACCATGGCACGAATACTGATCGCCGAAGACGAGCCCGATATGGCAATGGGCCTGCGCGACAATCTGCAGTTCGAAGGGTTCGAGGTGATCGAAGCCGCGGACGGCGCTCAGGCGCTCGAGGCCGCCAAGACGCAACGGCCGGATCTGATTCTGCTGGACATCATGATGCCGAAGATCGACGGTTTCGAGGTGTGCCGGCAGGTTCGCGAAGCGGGCTTCAAAGTGCCCATCATCATGCTGACCGCGCGCTCGCAGGAGGTGGACGTCGTTCGCGGGCTGGAGTTGGGCGCCGACGACTACATGACCAAGCCGTTCAGCGTCCGTGAACTGCTCGCCCGCATCAAGGTCGCGCTCCGCCACGCCGGCGCGAAACCGGCCGCATCCCGCGTGCTCAAAGTCGGCGCATCCGAAATCGACCTCATCAAGGGGAAGGTTGTTCGTGGCGATCAGACGCACAACCTCGGCTACTTCGAAGTGGAACTCCTCAAGATGCTCACCGACCGCGCCGAAGAGCCGGTCCCGCGCAATGAGTTGCTCGACAAGATCTGGGGGCTCGACGCGTTCCCGACGAACCGCACGGTCGACAATCACATCGTGTCGTTGCGCCGGAAGATCGAGCCCGATCCCAAGAACCCGCAGCACATCATCACGGTACACACGATCGGCTACAAGTTCGTTCCGTGATTCGATGCCCCTGACGCGACGTGCCGGTCCGCGCTCCCGGCGGGCGCGATAA
>JAJDDR010000569.1 GCA_029260255.1 Phycisphaerae bacterium | reverse complement strand
CGCGATGAACGGATTCGTCGACGTTGAACAGGTAGGCCTCGTCCGTAGTCGACTGAAACACCATCAGCGTCACGATTCCGCACAGCAGCACGAGCAGTGCGACGCCCACCGTCCTCTCGGTGCGGCCAACCCATCGAAGCGGTCGCATGTATTTTCGTGCAAAGAACGTAGGCATCCCGGAACTCCCCTTCGGCTGGGAGGGGAAGTATAACACGAGCAAGATCGCAGTCGATGGAGGATTGTGTTGATTCGTGTCGCCACGGTGCAGTGTCCGCCCGCAGCCGATCGCCGGAGCCGTGTTTGGTTGAGCGCGGTGGTGTTGGCGTGGGGCATGCAGGCGATAGTGACGCAGTCCATCCTGTTGCGCGAGGCGTTCGTCCTGATGTTCGGGAGCGAACTCGCCTGGGGGATCGTTCTGTCGGCGTGGCTCGCCGGTGTCGCCGTCGGGTCGTGGCTCGCAGGTTGGGCGGTGCAGCGATGGGTTCGAGCCGAGCTTGGACTCACCGCGGTGCTGACGGGGCTCTGCGTTGTCTCATGCGCGGAGCTCTGGCTGTTCCGTGGAGCGAGGGCAAGTCTGGGCGTTGCGCCTGGGGAGTTCTTACCGCTGACTGCGACCGCGCTCGCGGCCATCGCTCTGGTCTCGCCGGCCGGTGTGCTAATCGGTGCGGCGTTTCCGTTCGCGTGTCGAGTCACCACGGATGGTTCGATCGGGCGGGTTTACGCGCTTGAGTCGGCCGGAAGCCTGGTCGGCGGCGCGGCGTTCAGCTTCTGGGCGGTCGAACATGTGGCGCCGATCGAATCCCTCCTCGCTTGCTGCGCGATCACGCTCGCCGCGCTCTCCGGACTCGTCCGCAGCACTCCGGCAGCAGTCTTACTCGGCGTAACCTCCGCGGGCGCGTTGCTCGTCGCGGTCCTTGGAGGTGACGTGTTGGATCAGCGACTCGTCGAGCGCCGTTGGCGAGACCTCGCGCCGGGCTACGAACTCTGCGCCGAGGCGGACTCCAGGTATCAAAACCTCGCCGTCGGCGGGCGGGAGAACCAGTACACGCTCTACAGCAACGGACAGGTCGTATCCGATTTTCCGGACCCGTACACATTCGTCCCACGCGCGCACACGTGGATGTGCCAGCATCCGGCACCCGGGCACGTCCTGGTCCTGGGCGGCGGGGTCGAGGGACTTCTGGCGGAAATCCTCCTGCACCCCATCGAGCACGTCGACTACGTCGAACCGGACCCGCGGCAGACGGAACTCATCCGCCCGTTCCTATCAGATGCGGATCGCGAGGCGCTCACCGACTCGCGCGTGACGGTGCATACCGTCGATACGCGCTATTTCGTCAAAACACAGACGGACCGCTTCGATCTCGTCATCGCGCGCCTGCCTGAACCGATGTCCGCCTTGGGGGCGAGGCTGTACACGAGGGAGTTTTACGGCGAGCTTCGCCGGTCGATGACCGCCCGCTCGGTGTTGTGCATGACCGCGGGCGCCATGCCGGCGCAGCTCTCGGCCGCATCGGCGGAGTACCTCGCGTCGATTCGGGCGACGCTGCAAACGCACTTCCCTCATGTGACGATCGGCTGGGGGGATCCCGCGCAGGTGCTCGCCGCGACGGTCGATGGGCTTGTCACCACGGACCCGACCGAGCTTGTCGGTCGCTACGAGCGACGGGGCGTCGAGTCGAAGTTGTTTCGTCCGGCGTGGTTTGACGGCGCGACGGATTGGCTCGATCCGGAGAAAGTCCGGATGCGCGCGGCTGAACTGGACGCGGTGCAGCGCGTCGAAGTCAGCACCGACCTTCGGCCGGCGATCTACATGCAACGACTGGCGCTCTGGGAGCGGATGTCCGGCGAAGGCGCGCGCGGGATTGTGGCTCGCCTCCGCTCGGTGGGTTTGGCGGAGTTGATCGGCGCCCTCGTGTCGGTCGGCGTGGCAGTGCTGCTCGTGTGCCGCCTGCGGCGCGGCGCGGTCGTGCTGTCGATCGGGAGCACGGGATTCGTGACCATGGCGCTGAGCATCGTGTGGCTGTTCGCGTTCCAGAATCTCTATGGCCACGTCTATCAGCGGATCGGTTGGATCGTCGCGTTGTTCATGGGTGGGCTCGCCGCCGGGAGCTGGATCGCGAGCCGCGGCGACACGGCAAACGCCGCGTGGCGACTCGTCCTCGTCGACGCGTCGATGGCTGTCCTGTCGATGGCGGCTCCGCTCGCGCTGTCGGCGCTTGGCGGATTGCAGACCGGCCCGCTCGCGCTGACGCTGGTCGAGTGCGGCGTGTCGGTCATGGTGGCGCTGACCGGCGTCCTTGGCGGGGCGGCGTTTGCGCTGGCCGGTGCGGTTCGGTTCGGCGAGACCGGGTGTACGGGATCCGCGGCAGGGTTGTTATTCGGAGCCGATCACGCCGGGGCGTGCCTGGGGGCAATGCTCTGTGGAATCCTGCTCGTCCCGGTGTTCGGAACGGCGGCCGCGGCGATGCTGCTCGCGGGAAT
The DNA here is from genome assembly GCA_029260255.1 of Phycisphaerae bacterium. Classification (GTDB taxonomy): domain Bacteria; phylum Planctomycetota; class Phycisphaerae; order UBA1845; family UBA1845; genus OFTM285. Next base: position 4,738 of record JAJDDR010000569.1, on the reverse strand, counting down.
CAAGTTCGCGTCAGCCGCGCTTGTGGGAGGAGCGATGGCACACACGTTGAAACGGTGACGCGCGTGCGCTCCCATACGGACGCGTCGCGTTAGCGTGTGTGCGCCGCCAGCGCCGCCTGCTGCGACCAGACGCCGGGAATAGAAGCGTCGCACTCGGGGCACTTGCCGTTGCGGATGCGATTGCGCGCGACGCGGTGTCCGGTGCGGTCAATCAAATCGGTCCGGCAGTTGTGGCAATAGGTGTTTTCGCCCGGGTGGGTGGGTACGTTGCCCGCGTAGACGTAGTGAACGCCCGCGTCGATCGCGATTTGGCGGCAGCGCTCGAGCGTCGCCACCGGCGTGCGAGGCAGGTTCTTCATGCGGTAGGTGGGATGAAAGCGCGTGAAGTGAATCGGCACGTTCGGACCGAGATGCTCGACGATCCACTCACCCATCCGCTTGATCTCGTCCGGCGAGTCGTTGAGCGTCGGAATGACCAACATCACCAACTCGAACCAGATGCCGATGTCCTTGAGCGTTCGCAGCGTCTTGAGCACCGGTTCGAGCTCTCCGGCGCACGTGTCGACGTAGAACTTGTCACTGAACGCCTTGAAATCGATCTTCACGCCGGTCAGATGCTCACAGAGCTGCCGCAGCGGCTTCTCCTGAATGTAGCCGTTGGAGATCATCACGCTCCCGACGCCGCGCTCGCGCGCCAGCCTCGCCGTGTCGTGCATATACTCGTAGAAAATGACCGGCTCGGAATAGGTGTACGCGATCGTTGGGCAGTCGCGCGATTTGCACGCCGCCACCAGCCGATCCGAACTGACCAGCGTGCTCTTGACCTGCTCGGGGCGAAACTGGCTGATCTGCCAGTTCTGACAGAACTTGCACTCGATGTTGCAGCCGGCCGTCGCGATCGAAAACGCCTTCGTGCCGGGCAGATAGTGGAACAGAGGTTTCTTCTCGATCGGATCGACGTTGGCCGAGCACAGAGCGCCGTAGACCAGAGTCTGATACTCCCCGCCCCGGTTCTCGCGCACGCCGCAATAGCCTCGCTCGACGTCCGCGATCTCGCACTCGCGCGGGCAGAGGACGCATTTGACTTTCTTCTCGTCGAGCTTTTCCCAGAACATCGCCTCGTGACGCGCGAGACCCTTGAGAACCGGACCCGACAGCGCAGTCCCGCCGGCAGCGTCCTGCGCCAAAGCGCTATCCAACGGACCCAGCGTCGCCGCCGCCCCGCAGGCAACGCCCAACCGCAGCAAATCGCGCCGCGAAGGTTCGCAGAAGAAGTTCCCGAGACAGTCCATCCTAGCACCCTGTGACAAAAGTGTGGCACCGGTTTTCAACCGGTGGAATCGAGACCAAAAAGCCGGTTCTCATCGCCATTGCTGACTTTCGCGACGGACTCCTAGCAGTACAGCGCAAGGTCGACACGCTGGCAGAACCGCGACTGTTAAGGAGCGGCCCCGAACCCTCGCAAACGCCTCATGCGCGCGCGGCCGCTTCCTGACGGGCGCGGTTCTGACCACTTTGCGCTGTACTGCTAGTGTAGTGTCTCAGAATAGATGACGTTTTCCTGAACCGAGCCGCGACCGTCAGGGAGCGGTTTCTCTGGGCCGCTCCCTGACGGTCGCGGTTCTGATAAGATGCCATCTGCATGAGACACCACACTAGACCTCGATGCGTTCGATCTTCCCGAGGTCCGCAACGCCCAGCCCGCGCGCGGCGGCGGTGGCGATGTGCTTGGTCGGGCGCCCATCGTCGGCCAGGCGTTTGAGACCCTTGGCGACGCGCTGGGTGTCGAGCAGATCGGCGCCGACCGCGTCCGCGGCCACGAAGTCGGTGCTGACGATCAGCCCGCCGAAGGACCAGGCGAACCCGGGATGCCGCGACGGGCCTCCGTGGTACTGAGCGCGCGTCGCGTCGCACACCGTCAATCGCCACTTCGGACGGATGAAGCGATGCGACACCACGTCGGCGACGTACGGATCGCAGTTGTGATCGTGGTACTTGTTCGGGTTGTGAATCGCGCCGTAGAAGTTCTTCATGCCCAACGAAACGCCTGCGAGGTTGTGGTCCTTCAACACCGGCACGCAAACAATCGCGTCCAACTCCTCAGCCACGATGCGCGAAAAACACGACCCGATCCCACCGCTGCTCTCGACGTCTCGCTGGTACCCGCTCCCGATTTCCGTCGCATCGGTCCCACGGCACCGAACTCCGCCGGTCGACTTATTGAGCTTGTACCCCGCGAGGGCCAACTCCTCGTCGAAACGATCCCAAATGAGAATGTTGTGCGCGCTCAATCCCGCTTCGATCAGGCACGCGGCGATCGCCTCCGCCACGACCGACTGCGTCGACAGACCCAGTGTGTTGACCTTGATGCCCACGCGGTCTCCCGCATTGAACACGCCGCGCCACGCCGCCGCCGCGTTCGTGACGCCCGTCAGCTTCAGCATGGATGCGTCGAGCAGTTTGCGCAAGAGATCGCGATGAACGCCGACGTCTCCGCGTGTGAGCAGGTCGTCGCGCGCGATCACCACGCGAGTCTCGGGCGATGGGGCTCCCCCGAATACGCGGGAACCCCAGGGCAAAACGGGCAGCGCGACGCCGGCTGCGATCGCGCCGGTTCGCGCGATGAACTCCCGTCGTGTGTGTTTCGTCGACCCCATGCGGTTCTCCAGCTACACTCCCGAGTGCAGTGTTTCAGCCAGACGGCGTTTTTCCGAGCCCCGACCGTAAGGGAGGGGACGCGCGAAGCTTCGCTCGCCACCGGTCTCTGACGGTCGCGGCTCGGTTCAGGAAAATGTCGTCGTTTCTGAGACACCACACCAGGAGCTTCACGGCTCCCCGAACACCTCGGCTTCAAACGAGTATATCTCCGCGTCCGGGCGTTTCCAAGCATCAAGTGGAAGGCCCGCCTTGCGGCACGTCTGAGCCAGGAACTCGTCCCGCGTCCAACCCCGACGGGCCGCCACCTGCGGCAAGAGCACGCCCCGCCGCGCGCCCATCGAGATCAGCAGCCCGTGACGCCCAACGATGATCTCTTCGGCATTCCGGACCCGCTTCTTCGGCGTCAGATAGCTGACTTCGATGTCCAGTCGATCCAGTTCGCCCGCCGTAACCGGATTGCTGACGAATCGTCGATCGGCGCACGCGGACACCGCGTTGTGCATGACCGACTGGTACAACGCCCCGGTCGCGACCATGTTGCCGATGCAGCCGCGCAAACGCCCGTTGTTTTCCAACGTGACGAAGCACGCCCCGTCCGCACGCAGCGATTCGAGAAGCTCGTCCGGACTCAACGACGGAAGACCCTCACCCTTCAACGTCGCTTCCACGGTTCGCCGGGCGAGACGCAGCAGAGCATCACGCGCCTGCTGTTCCAGCGTCCCCGCGCGGTCCGTGAACACAAATGACTGATACGTTACGCTGTTCTTCCAATCCGATGTGATGTTGCCCGACGTGTCGAACGCCGTGCGAACCGCCGCTGCACCCCCGTTCATCGAGAGGATGCGCAAGAGCAGCGCCACCGGACCACGACCGCAGATCGTATCGTCCGTCGTTTCCAGATGTGCCGAGAAGCCGTCGAAATCGCATACCATAATCGGCGCGGCCGCTTGGTCCGCCAACGCGCGGAGTCGCTCTGGAACATCGTCGGCAAACGGCACAAACCGGTAACGCGGTCCGAAGTGCGTAAAATCGGTGCTGGCCACCAACAGCGTGTTTTCATCCAACAGTGGGATGATCGCCTCCGCCGCCGCGGCGTACTCGCGCGCCGTCATTCTCCCGACAAGCAGCGGCACAAGCCGAAACTCGCCCACCACGCGCTGAAGGAACGGCAGTTGCAGCTCGAGCGAATGCTCGCCCTCGTCGACGTTCGTATGCGACGCGAAATGCGGGAGCCCGAGCAACGCATCGCACGCCTTCCGGTCGATAGGCACTTCGCCGAACGGCGTTGCGTAGGATCGCAACTCAGCGGGAACGTCGACGCCGGAATATCCCCCCGCGTGGCGGTGGCTGAACGCCAGGACGATCACGCGCTCGTAGGAATGCCCCTTGAGACACCGATAGCCCGCGGCCGCCACCGGCGCGCTGAATCGATACCCCGCGTGCGGCGCGATGACCGCGAGCGGCTTGCCGCGCTGGACGCACGGCGGTGCCTCGGCGAGCAACGCGTCGATCTGCTTACCCAGCACCGCCGGGTCATCCGGGTACCATGTTCCGGCTTTCTGCGCCGGTCGAACCGACTCATCGCCCTCGGCTGGGGTGATCTGCCCTGCTATCGACGGAGGCAGTACGGCTATCCCCGACATGACACGAACGAACAGATTCAAGCGCATGGCGTACCTGACCTTTCTGTCCCTCGCAAACAGTCTACCGCGGATATCGTCCCGCCACAGCCGTTTGATTGCGACGGCCCGTGGAGGCGCGTTATAATTCGAGCACAAACGCCCCGGAGACGACGATCCATGGTTGAAGACCTCGCAATCGCAACGCCAGCCGACGACGCGGAGGTTCGCGCCTTCGCCGACATTCTGACGGAATCACTGGCGTTTCCGCCGTTCGAGGAGAGCAACATCGCCGCGCGCGAGGGGGTCGACAACATGCGCGTCGCGCACCGCAACGGCCGCATCGTCGGCGGACTTATTCACCGGCCCATGGGACAGTGGTTCGGTGGGCGAAGCGTCCCCATGACGGGCATCCGCGGAGTGGGCGTCGCGCCGGACCATCGCGGCACCGGCGTTGGCGT
>JAJDDR010000568.1 GCA_029260255.1 Phycisphaerae bacterium | reverse complement strand
TGGAATCGCCCCTGCCACAACGCGAGCTTCTTCGAATCAGTCGAACGAGCCATGCCGGACCTCCTGGCCATCAAACCGCGTCAATCAACACCCGAGCCAGGATACGCGCCCCGTCAAGAATGGTTCTGATGGGCGCTTACGTTTCGGCCACGATCTCGACCACCCTGATTCAGGTTCTCGGGTACGTCGAACTCGGCTACTTGGATCCGTTCTTCTTGATCGGCGCCGTCGTCGGTTGGTTCTGCTCCTTGGTTATCGCGTGCCTTGTCGGGATTCCGTTCTGGATTGTCCGCAAGTCCCGACGACCCCGCGCCCCCTGCCAGTCCTGTGGGCACGATCTAACGGACTGCGAGTCGGAAGTGTGCCCGAAGTGCGGGAGGCTCGCATGATTCTGTTGTCGTTGACCATCACCATCCCCACCGCCTTCCTCTGGCACCGCGACCGCCGCCCACCCCGCGGCTCCTGCCAATCCTGCGGGTACAATCTGACGGGCAACGTGTCGGGGGTGTGTCCGGAGTGTGGAGCAGCGGCATGACTTCGAGGTCGCTCATCGGGGCCGGTTTAGGTGGGCTTGTCGGGATGCTTCCCCTCGTACTCCAACATCTTGGCGCGGGTGCGCCTGTAGTGGCAGCCATCCTGCTCTTGCCGGGGCTTGTTATCGTCGGCGTGTTTCTCCTCATTAACGGCGAGGGCCTGCATTGCGGCTGGGACGGGAAGTTCCCCATCGTGGTGGCATTGAGTGTTACGTTCTACGCTTCAATCGGCTTCCTGGTTGCGCGGCGCGGCAGCCCGAAGGGCACTCGCAATGACGGACCGCGATGTGGTGCCTGCGGCTACAACCTCACCGGCCTCACCGAACCCCGCTGCCCGGAGTGCGGGACGGGGTATACGCCCAAGTGAAACGCGGCGAACCGCCGGACGATCCGCCGCGTGTTGATTGCAGGTGCGTCGCCTACGTGGCCACCGCCTTCCGCCGTGCGAACACGAGCGAGCCACCAACGAGCATGAGCAGACCCGTCGCGAATACTCCCCATTCGGAGACGGTCGGAATCCCGCCGCCCGCCACGTGGACGATCGTGGCGGCTGTGTCGATCTCTCCCCACTCGTCTTCGACCTCCAGGTTTACGGTGTGATCGCCTGCGAGAAGCTCGAAGTACCCGACGGACCCACCCTGTTGCGTCGACGACCCATCGATGACCCAAGCAAACACGATAGGGGCGCCTGCGTCGTGGAATGAACCGGTTCCGTCGACCAACGCCGCTTCGCCGGCTTCTACACTCGCCTCAGCAGGAACCACGGCATGTGGAAACATCCCCGTCGGCGGGGGTGTCTCGGCTACGATCAGGCAGCTATCGAAGTCCGCGGACGTCCCACCCACGTACTCGACATGGATCGTGTAACATTCGTTGTGATTAGCTCCCGGAAGAGGAGTCATGTCCACGGTGATTTCGTCGCAGCAGGGTCCCCAGATCGGAGTGCCAATGTCGAGGAGTGTTCCGGCGCCCAATGCGCCAGTGATTTCAACCGTCAGAGCTTGATCCAGATTGAATGCCACGCCCGGGACCGGTGTAATGGCGACGGGCGGTTGCATCTGATTCTCCGTTTTTGACTTTGGGTCGCTCTCGGCCTTCTTCTTGTCCGTCGCGGCCGCGTCCTTTGCCTCCTTGACGTCGTTCGCCGTCGGTTCGAGGTTATCCTCGTTTGCACTTTGGCGCGGCTCCATAATGTCGCCGTCATCTTCTTTGTCGTCCTTCACGTGATTGAGCCGAATTGCGTGACCCAACTCGTGCGTGATTACGCGCTGGCGAGGTCCGGTGACGCCGTTCTTATTGATCGTAATCACGCACTTGTAAAAGTCGCCATTCCACAAACTGTGTTCGCATTTCCCGGAAGTATTGGCATCGCCGGTTTGCCCGAGTTTCACTTCAACGTTGTGGTCTGATTCCGTTCCTGCGTTGAAGAGCCACCCCGTGTTCTCGGCATTCCACTTTGCCATCGCGTTGTCGACGTCTGTTTTGAAATCGGCTGGCTCGGTGGCCCGGTACCACACTTTGAGCTTACGCTTTTGCTCCCGCCAATCCCTGGGGTCTACGTCCCCAGACACAGGCGGGGCTCCCAACACCCCGAGCGTTGTTCCAACAATCAACGAGACGAGGACACCCTTCATCGGAGCGCATCCTCTGCCCGCAGGCCTTCCACCGGCTGTAATTCTGGACCGTCTTGCCATTTCCCAACCTCTTCCTTAATTCTGTCTTCGTAGTCCTGTGATCTTACCCGGTACGGCCCCCCGCAAAACGCCCACCAAACAATACGACTTCCGGGCACCACAAGAGCGCACGCCCGAGCCCGATGGTGTCCCCACAGGGCACGCGGCGTCAAGACCCATGGCGCCAAGCCTCCCAGGGAGAGAGAGCCGCCGCCACCCGAACGGCGTCCGATTCAGCCGCTTACCCTGCCATGTCCAAGTGAGCCGGCCCACGGGCCCCGCTCACCAATCCCCCGCGCGTCGATTGCGGGTGCCTACCTGGCCGGTGCTCGCCGCCGTGCGAACACGAGCGTGCCGCCAGCGAGCGTGAGCAGCCCCATCACAATGACGCCCCACTCGCCGACGGTGGGGATATCGCCTGCCTCTGGCCCGAAAGTCAGACCAGTCGGTCCGGAGAAATTGATGCTCCCAACTAGCATCTGAGTTCCCGAAGCGGTGACCTTGAACAGTCGCGAATCCACAAAATCAACGGCGAAGAACGTGCCGCTGTCCGCTTTGATCGCTAACCCGGCATACCCATTTGAGAGCGTCACCACACCAGATACGACACCACTCAAGGGGTCCACCTGGAAGATTGCCGGGTCTTGATAATTGAGCCCCCATAATGTATCAGCGCCGTCGAAGCCAATCGCGTCCACATCGGTTGACAAAGCGCTCGTCATGGGCACTAGACTTGAGACTTGGCCGGTTACCGGATCAAGTTGACCGATAGACTCGGCACCGGGTGCCATTCCGCTCGTTGAAGCCGCCACAAACAGTGTTCCGTCGGAACGCCGTGTGATGCCCTCAACAAAGAGAACCCCCATACCACCGAGGTCCACGACATCGCCATCAACGAATCCGAAGCGGAGTAGGCGAGCCCCGCCTTCATAAGTGGCATAGAACTTCCCTGCGTGATACTCCAGGCTATCGAACCCGCTAAACTCTGATGGGAGTTGCAGGACGACAGAACCCGCCCCGGTCGATTCGTCCAGCGTTAGCAGTTTCCCGTCGAGAGTGATGGCGTACAAGACCGTTTCGCCGTGGGAATAATCGTTCATCAGGACAGAGAGGACCAATCCTGACGCAACAACACAAGCTGAACGTGCCATGGCCATCCTCCTTCGTTTAGTGTGATGTGCGACGGGCTCGACGTGTCCCGCCGATGCGCCCCAGCGTAGCGTATCCGCCGCCACGATTCAAACGCTTCACCATCACGGACACGGGAACCAGCGGAGACAGGTAACGCCGGCCGGTTTCTATCCGGCAGGGCTTGATTCAGGTGGACACAAGCCTATCACTATCAACCGAATTGACAGGTTTTTGAGAGTTCACGCCACCGCCTTCCGGCGTTCCGCCATGACGGTCCGGTGCATGCCCTTCAATTGCCCGTCCAGGTCGCTCACCTTGTCCCGGAGCATGCTGACCAGAGCCCCAAGGTCTTCGTCATCGTCGAGCCGCTGGCCGATGTCGTCGAACAGCCGAATCGACGTCGACGCCAGAACCTCGATGTCGTGGACGATGCCGTGTGCCTGCTCGAAACGGGCGGACATGTCGGGGTCGTCGGCCGCCGGTTCCGTTGTCTCGGACGCCTGTTCGACGCCGCGGGTGTTCAACTGGTCGTGGCATTGCGCGATATGACACCCGAGGTGTACCGCCACCTTTTGATCCGGTGAAAGCTCGCGGTAGAGTTCCAGGAAGCCCCGCTCTTGGTCGGTGAGTTCGGTGGTGATCATAAGGCCACCGCCTTCCGGCCCATGGACACACGCAGCCGCCGGTGCATGTTCTCCGCGTCCGTCGCAATCGCGTCCAGGATCCGCCGGACGGAGTCCAAGGTCACGCAGATTGCCGCCGCGTCATCCGCTTCGATGGGCTCGTCGATGTCGCCCACAAGCGATTCGACGCCGTTCAGGATGCCCGCGACGCGCTCCAGCCCGTTGCACGTTCTGACGGTGTGCCGGTTGGCGTGCGAGAGCGCTTCGGTGGTCGGACCGCACGTCGGCCCGGCGCTTCCCGGCAGCGGTCGTTTGGCCAGCCACGTTCCGAACTCGTGTAGCTGCTCCCCGAGTTCCTTGATCGCCCGGGTCATCGTCTGGCACACCATCCCGATCGTCCCGGCGTCGCTCGCGTGCATCGGCGTCTCGCGCTGGCTCGGACGCGCGGCTATCGCATCGATGCCCTCGACCATGCCGGACAGTGCGTCCAGGTCGTCTTTCGCCCGGCTGATATACCCGAGCCCGTAGAAGCCCGGGTCGCTGACCATGGCGTCGCAGCCCTCGAGCTCGGTGGTGGCGTCGGGTTCCGGCGTGTCGGTCGGTACTGGATCCGCCGGCGTCTCCGGCTCGTCAGCTTCCGGGATCACGAAACCGCGCACGTGAGCGCGAATGCGATCCCCGCTCTCGTTGAGTTCGTTCAGCTTGCGTTCCAACACGTAGCTGAGGCACTCGACGTCCTGGTCCTCGCTTCCGAGCAGACTGCGGAACGCTACAAGCAGGGACTTCGCTTCCTCAATCGCGATGTACTGGCCCTCGAATTCGTCGGACAGGGAGTTCGCCTCGCCGTCCGGCTCGATGCCGAACTTGGCGTGAACCCTCTCCCACCGCGCGCGAACGTTCGGGCCACCGTCATCGGGTCGCACAACCGCCGCCTGTCGCAGGTAGTCGGTGATCACCGCAGGTCGGGTGCGGTCTCTACCACGCGCGCCCACGCCTCTTGCTGCAAGTCTGCGTCTAGGTGCGTAAGCGGGCGTGCTTGGCTTTCGGTCGCTGGTAAGATGGGGTGTGTTTGAGAACAATTGTTCTCGTCGGCCATGACGCGAGCGCAGCCGTCCTCGCCAAGTTGCTCGACCAGCTTGGCGTCGCGGCGGATGGTCTTTTCGTCCACGCCGTAGGTGGCTGCGAGTTTCTCGGCGGTTTTCAAGTGGACATTTTGTCCACTTGCTTCTCTGGCGCCACCATGTTCTTTCTTCACCCCGTTGTACAACCGGCCTCGCAGGACCTTTGACTGATCCAGCGTGAAACTACGTCGGCCGAGGTGAAATTCCTGCGACCAGCGAACCGCCGCCGCCTTGTCCGGCAGCGTTATCGCCTGCGTCTTGAACGGCTTGCCCCACGTGTAGTCTGCCAAACGCACAGAGACGCCGCCTAAGCGACGATCTCGGTTCGGATGCGTGATTGGATGTCTGAGGGGCGTTCGTCGCGCGTGTGTGGCAGCACGTGTCCCGGCGCCTAAGTGACGTGTAAGTGACGTGTGGATTTCGGCCACCAGTTCGCCGCCGGTGGGTGAGTGCGCGTTCAGTGCGCGGCGAGTGCGCGACCACTATGACAGGTGACAGGCGCTCGCAGTGACACAGTCGGCAAAGTCCGCGTGCGCTGACTTTCACTCGCCGTTTGTTCGGCAACCGTCCGGTGCCGCCATACGTCACATAGAACGTCACTTAGACTCACAGTTGACCGCGCAGTGAAGCGGGTGCCAGTCTACATTGACTCGGCACCCGCGTTGATGGCCCGGAAACCCCTATTTTTGTAGGGTCTACGGCCCGGTTATTCTCGCATGTCCAACACGAGCAATGGGCCACGGAGTCGAAAGTGACGCTGGGGCATGAGGTTAGGGCAGC
>JAJDDR010000567.1 GCA_029260255.1 Phycisphaerae bacterium | reverse complement strand
GCGTCGATCTCATCAAGGAAGATGATACACGGCGAGTTCTCCTTGGCCTGCTTGAACAGGTCACGAACACGCGATGCGCCGACCCCGACGAACATCTCCACGAAGTCCGACCCGCTGATCGAAAAGAACGGAACGTCCGCCTCGCCCGCGATCGCCTTCGCCAGCAGCGTCTTGCCGCAACCGGGCAAACCAATCAACAGCACGCCGCGCGGAATCCGCCCCCCCAGCCGCTGAAACTTCTTCGGGTTCTTCAGAAACTCGATGATCTCCTGGACTTCGTCCTTCGCCTCCGTGATGCCGGCCACGTCGGCGAACGTCACGTGCGTATGCTCCTTGGTGCTCACCCGATGCCGCGAACGCCCGAAGTTGCCGAACATGCCCGCGCCGCCGCCCGCGCCTCGCAACTGACGGAAAAGCACGAACCAGATGAACGCGAAGATCAGCAGCCACGGTAGCATGCTGATCAGCACCGCAGTCAGCATGCTGTCCTCTTCCGCCTTGATCTCGACGTCCGGCGCGGTCGCGCGCAGCCAGCCGACAAACTCCGCGTCGGCCATCCCGTCGGGCAGATGTACCCTGAATTGCCGACTGGCGTTCTCGGGCAATCCCTCGGATTCGCGCAACTCGCCCTGCAAAGACAAGTTGCGCAGCACGACCGACTCGACGTCGCGGTTCTCCACGTGCGTGTAGAACTCCGATATCGTCATCTCCTCCGGCGACGGCATGCTCTGGTTGAGGAGCACGACCAGCACGATCGCCAAACCGACGAACAGCAACCAGCTCATCACGCCGCGCGACATCTTCATGTTCGGGTCGCCCGGACGCTTGGAAACCGGTTTCTCAGGTTTTTGGCTATCGCCTTCCGCCATAAGTATTCAACCTCCAACTGCGCATTGCCGCGTCGCCGGCCCCGGCGACGCCCCCCCGCGGCAATCTACGCCACGGCTTCGATGGGAGATCCGCGCGCACCTCGGCGTCCTCGCCTGCGCTACACGGAACACACAATTATAGCCCCTCACCACGCGTTTTCCATCGTCGCTACGATACGCTCCGCCATGCCTTCGATCCCGCGTGTCGCACCCGTAGAAAACGTCTCGCCAACCGGCGGGATGTAGGTACTTGTATGTACGAACCGCGGGTACTCCTTCAGAATCTCACCTGTGCGAAGATCCTTCCATCGCCACCGCGCCACAACCGTCAGCCCCTGCTCGCGCGGGCGGTCCGTACGGAAATCGGTCCCCAGAACGTGCTCGCGGACCACCAGGATCTCACCGCTGATCTCACTGTCGGCAATCCCGCGCTCGGCAAGCCGGTACGGGGTCTCCATTTCAACGCGCTTGGCAATCGCCTCCGTCAAAGAAAACTCCAACTCCCGACGGAAGTCCTTCGAGTGAAACATCGCCACGTGTACCGATTGAATATCGTCACGAAAGGGACGCTCCGTTGAATAGCTGCAGCCCAACGAGGTCGACAATGTCATAACGACCGCAATGCAGTGCCAACGACGATGTACCTTCATGACCGATCCTCACTCCCCACCATCGCCCCCGCGGCCACATCCGCTTCAGGAGCTTCTTCGCCCATCGCGCCCAACGCCGCCCGCGCCTTCCTTGACGCGATCGTATCGGGCCAATGCTCGATCGTCGACCGATAGTAAAAAGCCGCCGCCCGCGGATGGACGGTCTTCTCGTAGTACCCGCCCACGTCGAACTCCTTGGCCGCCCGACGCTCAAGAATGTCTTCCAGGATCAGCCCGACGCGTTCCTGTTCCGCAAGCCCGCGGTATTCCGCAGCGTACTGCCGATAACGCTCCTCGGCCTCAATCAACGGCGCATCATCGAATCGCACACCGCCGAAGCTCGCCAACGCCGAATCCGCGCTGCGCCGCATGGCGTAGCGACGGTACCGACTCTGCGCATACGACGTCGCCAGCCGGTTGTACTCCAACTCGGCAAGCCCGAAATCACCTTCCTTGAAGAAGTAATCCCCCTTCGTCTTGATCGCCTGCTCCGCAAGGGACGTGTCCGGAAACCGCACCGCCACGTCGTCCAGAATATCCAACCCCAGGTCGGTGGCACGCAGAAGCCGCATGCCCCAAAACTTGCGACGCACGCCGCTGAGATACACCTCGCCAATGTTGAACATCTCGACCGCCGCATCGTCGGCGATCTCCGTCGCGCCGTACGCGTCCAGCAGTTCCGTCAACGTCGCATACGCGACATAGTAGCTTCGCCGGGCTTTCTCGATTTGAGCGCGCAGCAGCAGTGCGTGCGGGTACAGCACGCTGCCCGTCCCGTAGGTCTTCAGCCACCGCCTCACTTGCCGCTGTGCCCGTGCGTATTCCTCGGCCGCGAGCGACGCCCGAGCGAACGCAAGATCGCCCGCATCCGTGCCGGCAACGGGCGCCAGTAGCGCAACCCATCCCCCCCGCTCGGTGTCGTACTTGAGACGCTCCGCCCGAGGCCCGGGGCGATCCTGGCCAAAACCGGCCGCCGCCGCGCACATCCACACCGCGACACTCAGCCGACAATTCAAACCGCAGCGATATTTCATGATTCACCGTTCGCTGACAATGCCGCCGAACCCGGGCAACGCCATCCGCCCGTCCGGTCCCCATTCTACGCCCATGCGAACGATTCAAGCAACCTTCACGCCTCAAAACGCCGGCGCTCGCACCCAACGCGCTTACCGATCGCGTCCGCCGCGTAGTCATTCACCCCGCGCACCGACCGTCCGGTGAGAAGCTGTCCGCTACTGACACGGCGGGCTGCAACACCAATCGACCTGGTTCGCACAGCCGCCCTGTACGATCGTGACCTTGCCCGTACCGGTGCCCTCGACGCAGATAGCCAGATCGTCAGCCGTCGCATGACACCCCACCACGGTGATGTCCCCGTTCAAGTCGCCGCCGGTGGCGGGACCGTCTTAGATGTGTATGTTGCCGTCGAAGATGACATTCGGCATTTGCGTCCACTTCGTGGGACCCACGTAAATGTCCCCACCCGCGTTCATCTTGTCGGCTTGGCCGGCGTTGATCGTTACTTTGCCGTTGGCATCGAGCCCGCCG
>JAJDDR010000566.1 GCA_029260255.1 Phycisphaerae bacterium | reverse complement strand
CGTCCGGGTAGGGCGGGTTTTACCCGCCGCAACCGAGCAAGAAGGCGGGTGGAACCCGCCCTACCATTGGCATGCCAAAATCCCTGGCCACACCCGGAGTGGTGGCTGTACCGGGATCCACGTGTCGCCAGGATGGCGTGTTGCGTACAATGCGCGTATGCGCTACGAAGGCTCCGTCTACCGTCCGCCGAGCGAGGCCAACTCATACCTGCTGCAGGCCACCATCGGGTGTTCGTGGAATCACTGCACGTACTGCGCGATGTACGGTGAAAAGCGGTTTCGCGTTCGGGCGCTGGACGAGACACTGGCGGACATTGCCGCAGCCGGCGACACCTACGGCGGGGACGTCCGGAAGGTCTTCGTCATGGACGGCGATGCGCTGGCGATGGACCTCGACGTGTGGGAACCGATACTCCGTTCGCTGTCGGAGACGTTTCCGAAGCTGCGGCGCGTGAGTTGCTATGCGACGGCGATGAATCTGCTTGCCAAGCCGCAAGAGGAGCTGGATCGTCTGCGTCAACTGGGGCTCGCCCTGTTGTACATCGGTCCGGAGTCGGGCGACGACGTGACGCTGAAACGCATCGCCAAGGGGGCGAACGCGGCTGACCACGTCGAGGCCGCCTCAAAGGCGCGGCGTGCCGGTTTCAAGCAATCGCTCATCTTCCTTCTCGGCGCGGGCGGCGTCGATCGCAGCGCGGAGCACGCCGCGGGCTCGGCGCGCCTGGCCAGCGCCATGGATCCGGAGTTTCTCTCAGCGCTGACTCTAATGCTCATACCCGGCACGCCGATTCAAAAACAGTCTCAGCGCGGGCGGTTCGAAGTACCGGACATGGAGTGCCTTCTGCGCGAGCTGCGCGTGCTGGTCGCCGAGACTCGGCCGTCCAACGCCATCTTCCGGTGCAATCACGCGTCGAACTACCTGCCGCTTGGCGGTCGACTCCCGCGGGACCGCAACGGAATCCTCAGGGAGATCGACGCTGCGCTTTCCGGTGAACTGCCGCTGAAAGACGAGTGGTCCCGCGGACTCTGACGCGTCACTGTCGTCAGGGTATCGCTCTCGATATGAGGTACCCGAGCGAGAGACACATCGCCGACGTTCCCCAGGCGCGGGGCACTTTCAGGTGCCGGTGGTAGCCGATCCAGATGTGCGCCCAGGTCACCACGACGCCGGTCAGCAGTATCCCGCGCTGAAGTCGATCGTAGACCACGAACGGCATCCCCCTCAGCGACGGGAACGCGACCATGCTCAGATCCACCAGTATCTCGAGCACGATGGAGACCAGCATGCACAGTGATGCAAAGGCGGTCGCATGCACGTAGACACGCAGTATCTGCTGCCAGCGAATGCCGAACTTCTCTTTCGACAGGACGAACAACTGGAAGCAAACGAACGTGGCCACGTACCAGGCGGCCGCCGTCTCGAAGAACCGCGGTCCGAGGCGGAAGGCGTAGTTAAACCCGGCGGGTCGATCGAGATACCGCGCGAGCCCGTTGATCGCCGGGTCCGCGACACTTCCCAAGGCGAACCAAGTGTACCCAAACACCAACCACTGGCAGAGCATGAAGAGAACGAGCGCCGCGACTCTCGGCGGGTCGTTCCGATCGTGCATGGACCACAGTCGACTCGGGCGCACCGCCGCGAACCACCAGCTACGCGCCAGGGCGGGGAGTGGACGGTCGATCCATCGATGCTCAAAGGTCAGGTGCTTGGGTATCCGGGCGGCTTCGTGGGCTTCTTCCCAGGTGAACGTGTGACCGCACTCCGGGCATCGCGGTTGCGGAAGACCGAACACGCGGTATTGGCAATTCGGACAACGTAGATCTTCGTGTGGCTGCACGGTGTTCCAGTCCTACGCCTTGCGGTGGGGCGGGCGACCTACGTCCGGAAGACATACAGACCGAACCCCGGCGTGTTCCGCAGCCACTTGAAGTAGGCCTCGCGCCACTTTCCGATCCGCTCGTGGATTTCCGGCGTGTCGGGGTCGTCGGGATGTTCGCGCACGTAGCGCTCGATTGCGGCCCGGTAACGACCGTCGTAGTCGTCGAGTTCCTCCACGCCGGTGGCGACCGAGTGCAACGGCGTGAAGCCATCGCCGACACCCACCGCGACGTTCCCCTCGTGGCTTGTGTAATCGTCCTCGCTGCAACCGAGGAAGGCAAGGAACTCCGGATCGGGCTCCCTCCGCCAGTAGCCCTCGCCGATGAAGATGCGACCACCCGGCCGCACCAGCTTGGCGAGCGCTCGAAGCGTATCGCGGCGGCTTTCCCACGGACGCGCTCCGATGCAGATTGCCAGATCGAAACTACCGGGGGGAGATTCGTATTCGCGCGCATCCGCATGAACGAGCGTCAGCCTGCCGTCCGGGATTCGCCGCGCTGCTTCCGCCCGCGCCGCGTCGATGAAGTGCTCAGATTGTTCAACCGCCACGGCGCAAAGCCCGTACCGCTCGATGAGCCGGATCGACACTTCCGCCTTGCCGGCCGCGATGTCGATCACCCGATCCGACGCAGACATATCGAGCGATTCGATGATGCCATCGAGCCGCTGGTCGCTGATCGGACTGCACAGTAGATGTTCGGCGTGACCAATCGTCGTGAATTTGAAGCGGGCCATCGGCGACCAATCCGGGAGTCTCTTCGGCGAGTCAAGTTGAATGAAGAAACGGGAGCAACCTCGTTTCCGGCGGCCGCCGTTTGGGCGGACCGCGTCAACGAGATTGCTCCCGGTTTGTTCTTCGTGGTGATCGCGATGGCGATCAGAGCGGAGGCGTTACATCATGCCGCCCATGCCGCCCATGCCACCCATGCCGCCCATTCCTCCCATGCCGCCGCCAGGAGGCATGCCCGGGGCCGCGGACTTCTTCTCCTTGATCTCACTGACGACCGCTTCGGTTGTCAGCAGGAGACTCGCGACGGACGCGGCGTTTTGCAGAGCGATGCGCTCGACCTTGGCGGGCACGAGGATGCCGGCCTTGACCATGTCCTCGTAAGTGTCGGTCAGAGCGTTGTACCCGAAGTTGGTTTGTTTCGACTCGCAGACCTTCTGCCACACGATCGACCCGTCGACCCCGGCGTTGTCCGCGATCTGCCGGATCGGAGCGGCTAAGGCGCGGCGGATGATGTCGACGCCGGTCTTCTGGTCGCCCTTGAGCTTCTTGGCCACCGCTTCGAGAATCTGCGACGCGCGGATCGGGGCAACGCCGCCACCCGGTAGGACGCCTTCCTCGACGGCCGCACGGCAAGCGTGCAGCGCGTCTTCGACGCGGGCCTTCTTCTCCTTCATCTCGACTTCGGTGGCCGCACCGACGTTCACCTGGGCAACGCCGCCGGCCAGCTTGGCGAGACGCTCCTCGAGCTTCTCGCGGTCGTAGTCGCTCGTGGTGGCTTCCATCTCGTTCTTGATCTGCTCGATACGCCCCTTGATGGCGGACGAGTTGCCGGCACCCTCGATGATCGTGCAGTTGTCCTTGTCGACGGTGACCTTCTTGGCTTGGCCGAGATCCTTGAGCTGCGTGTTCTCGAGCTTGACGCCGATGTCCTCGAAGATGGCAGTGCCACCGGTGAGGATGGCCATGTCTTCGAGCATCGCCTTACGCCGATCGCCGAACCCGGGAGCCTTGACGGCGCAACATTGAATCGTGCCGCGGAGCTTGTTGACCACGAGCGTGGCGAGCGCCTCACCCTCGATGTCTTCCGCGATAATCAGCAGCGGCCGACCGGATTGGGCGACGATCTCGAGCACCGGGACGAGGTCCTTAATGTTGGAGACTTTCTTCTCGTGGATCAGGACGTAGGGCTTGTCGAGGTCGCAACTCATGCTCTCCATCTTGTTGATGAAGTGCGGCGACAGGTAGCCCTTGTCGAACTGCATGCCTTCGACGAGTTCGACGTTGGTGTCGAGACCCTGACCCTCTTCGACGGTGATGACGCCGTCCTTGCCGACCTTGGACATCGCCTGGGCGATGATCTTGCCGATGTTGGCGTCGTGGTTGGCTGCGCTGGTGCCGACCTGAGCGATCTGCTCGCTGCCGCGAACCTTGGTGCTCATGCGTTCGAACTCGCCGACGACGGCCGCAACGGCCGCTTCGATGCCACGCTTGAGTTCCATCGGGTTGGCGCCGGCGGCGACGTTCTTCAGGCCTTCGTCAAAGATCGCCTCGGCGTAGACCGTTGCCGTGGTCGTGCCGTCACCGGCGATGTTGCTCGTCTTGGTGGCGACCTCTTTGACCATCTGGGCGCCCATGTTCTCGTAGGAGTCGTCGAGTTCGATCTCCTTGGCCACCGTCACGCCGTCCTTGGTGACGGTCGGTGAGCCGAACGACTTCTCAATGACGACGTTGCGCCCGCAGGGTCCCAGCGTGACGCGCACAGCTCTGGCAAGTTGCTTGACGCCGCGGCGGATGGCCTCCCGGCCTTCCATATCGTATGCGATTCTCTTGGCTGCCATAAAAATGGACTCCGTTTCGTGTTGTCAGCGGCGGTATCACCGCCGTGGTGTTTTCGTGTCGTGTCGGGTGACGCCCCGAGCTACCCGGCGATGCCGAGGATGTCCGACTCGTCCATGATGAGGAACTCGTCGCCGTCGACCTTGATTTCGGTGCCGGCGTAGCTGGTGAAGAAGACCTCGTCGTTTTTCTTGACCTGCATTTCACTGCGCGATCCGTCGTCGAGGATCTTACCGGTGCCCACGGCCTGGATGATGCCGCGTTTGGGTTTCTCACGGGCCGCGTCGGGAATGAAGATGCCGCCGGCCGTCTGCTCGGTCGCTTCCACTCGCTTGACAATGACCTTGTCGCCGAGAGGCCTGATGCTGAGTTTCGCCATCGCTGGGGAACTCCTTTCAAATTCGTGTTCAATGCACCGGAGTATGACCGCACCCGGCGCGCAGTCGCGTGCTGGGATGTTTGCAACGCGGGTGCCAGACGTGCGGAAACCGAGAACATCGCCCGAAGCACACCTTAAGCTATTTATTGGCAATCGGTTACGCTAATACGATGGAAGTCGACCGGCGGTCCGTTCGCCGCCCCTCGGGCTCGCGAGGCCTGTCAAAACATCCGCCCGCTGCCAGTTTGGCAGGTTCCGCCGGGTCAGCGGGGTGGTCGTTGGCAGCTCGGGCAGATGTGCGACGATCGACCGGCGACCTGGATTCGCAGAATCGTCGCCCCGCATCCGCGGCACGGCTGCCCCTGCCGGTCGTAGGCACGGTGCTCGAGCTGAAAACCACCCGGTCGGCCGTCGGCATTGCGGTAGTCCATGAAGGTCGACCCGCCATGTCGGATGGCGGATCGCAACACCGTTCGGATCTGCCGCAGGAGCGTTTTGACCTGCTCGGCCGCCAGATCGGCGGCACGGGTCGCGGGGTGAATCCCGGTCCGGTGTAGCGCCTCGTCGCAGTAGATGTTCCCCAACCCGGCGATCGCGCGCTGGTCCAATAGGAGCGCTTTGATTTGACGCTTGCGACGAAGCAGATCGCGGAAGACCGGCAGCCGGACACTCAGCGCGTCCGGACCGAGCGGTCCCAGCCGCGGACCGGCTATCGGCTCGTCTTTGTCGAGGTACCAGATTCCGCCGAAGCGCCGGGGATCGCGAAAACGTAACTCGGTCCCGGTGCCGGTGATGCGCGCCTGAAAATGCGTGTGCTTGAGCAGCGGTTCGCCTGTAGGAACAACCGTCAAGCGCCCGGTCATGCCCAACGCCACGACGAGCCTCGCGCCGCCGGTGAACTCGATCACCACGCGCTTGCCGGACCGCGACACGCCCGCAATCACGCGCCCGATTCCACGCCCGTCAACAACCGCCCGCCTGCCCGCGCGAACGATGGCCGGTCGGTGCAACGCGACGCGCGTCAAAGTCTTGCCGCAGAGATGCGGCCGCAGCGCGCGAACGATCGATTCCGCCTCGGGAAGCTCAGGCATCATAATATGGTATGCACCAGAGCAATCTGCGAAACCCACGCCGCCGACATAGCCGCCTACCCCGACCGATGCGGCAACATCGCCGACTTCGACGACGCCGGCGGTGTCGACCTGGAGGACTTCCGCCTGTTCCAGCAGCAGTATACCGGACCCTGGTAAGGGGGCGTATTGGTTGTGTTCTCCCGCCTTGAGGTGGTAGCACATCAACCGAACCGCCGAGGCGACCGTATGCGCTGGGGCTGCGCGTCCGGGGCATGAGTGGCCTGTCACGAACAGCCGGGGCGGGTTGGGTTGGGCAGCTGGCGTGTCCCGAAAATAAGAAACTTGTTTGAGGATAGTCGAGAACCCACTATAATGAAAACCAACTTATCGTTTTTGGGCCAATGTGCCTACATGCGTCGGTCTGCAGCGCAACTCTCCTTGTAGCAAGTTGCGTAGCATGGCGATGGAGAACACGAACGGTGGGTATCTTGCGTGGGAGGATGACAATGAGGATTCATGTTACTTGCGGTCTGATTCTTGTCGGCGCGGCGCTGACACCGGTTCCACTCATGACGCCTGCGCGAGCTGGGGGTGAAGGTCTGCCCGTCCACAACATCACCACGGGCACGGATTACCCGACGATCCAGGCAGCGATCGGCGCAGCCGGATGGGGCGGCCACACGATCGAGGTCGACCCCGGCACGTACTTCGAACGCATCAACCTACTGTGCAAGCGGTTGACGCTGCGTAGCACCGACGGTCCGGATGCGACGATCATCGACGGCAGTTTAGGCGGCACCGTCGTAACGACCGGGTGCAGCAAAGGCATCGACTATTCAAACCGCGCCGAAGGAGTTGGCGCGGAAATCAGGGGGTTCACGATTACCAACGGACTCGCCGTTGAAGGCGGCGGGATGCATACTCATCATAATCTGGCGGCACGGGTGAACGTCGTGAATTGCATCTTCTCCGGAAACTCGGCCTCTCGCGGCGGCGGGATGTACAATGGGCCGAACGCCCAGGTGGTGCTGCAGGATTGTGTCTTTGTTAACAATTCGGCCGAGCTTCGCGGCGGCGGGATGTACAATTATCTTGCAGGTGTGGGGCTCTATGACTGCGTGGTCAACGGGAATTCAGCCGGTGGGAACGGCGGCGGGATGTACTCCTGGGGA
>JAJDDR010000565.1 GCA_029260255.1 Phycisphaerae bacterium | reverse complement strand
AGCCACGCACAAGAACCCGCTCTTCCGCTACAAGACGGCAAGGCACTTTCGCAGAGCACTGGCGGAAGCGGCAGGCGACCACGGAGTTACCCCGGCCGATCAACATCACCTCGCCAACCTCGTCAAGAAATGCCGACGCAACGCGCTCGACAACACAGCACGCGACCCCACACCCACGAGGTCGTCGTCCTACTTGGAGGCGCTCGCCACGCTCGCCGACGACAAACGCCGGTCGCAAGCGACGAGAAACCGTAATCAGGTCGAGCCCGACGTCCAGACACCGCCGCCGAAGGCAGAGGACGAGTTGTTCGGCGATCTCGATTGCGTGCAGTGCGGCTACAATCTCCGAACCCAATCCGCGCGCGGCGGCACTTGCCCCGAGTGCGGCACGCCCACAACGGCCAGCTCAAACCTCGACGGATACCTCGAATGGCGCGCCGACGGCGGCAATCCCGAGTGGCTGAGGAGACAACGCACCCAGCTACGAATAATCGGCTGGACCGCCTCCGCGCTCATCATCCTCTTCATTGTCTGGATAGCTGTTAGAGAGTTCCTACCCTAGGACCACGGCGCGACTGACACCACGCTCACTCACGATCGACCGCCGATGTCCTGGCTGAACACATACGTCACCAGCAGCTCCTCGTGCTCCTCGTGGTGTTCGATCGCCGAGAGCAGGTGCTGAATCCGGTGGCTGCTATCCTTGATCAGCAGGCGATCTTCGGATTTGACCGCCACCAATTCATCCCAGATCCCGTCGAGAAGTTTGCCGATCTCGACGTGCTCATCCTTGAGGTGCGTAACCTCCGGAGAGAGCGTCGGGCGCTGCTCCAGGACCGGACCCATGAAACCGTCGGCCTCTTCGCCCTGCATGTGCTGCTTCATGTGAGCCCGCAGACGGCCGAAATTCTGCCGCAGACTGTCCAACCACTGGTCGCGGTGAACCTCGGGCACAACAGCGAGCACCGATTTCACCTTGTTCATGAGGGCCGTCACGATCTTGTGCTCAGCAGCGAGGGAACGCGGAGTATCAGCATCTAACATCGTTTAGACCCCTCGAATCTCCAACGAAACCGGGAACGGGCGCCGGCCTCTAGTCGACATTCCACCCACCCGCGCCCGATCATCCAGAACCGACTGAAGCGTATGTTGAGCCACGATCCTACACGCGCCCGCAGCGTCTGGGTAGAGCGGGGCCTTAGTGCGGTTGCATCATGAGCCTCACTTCCAGCGCCCCGCCTCGATTTTTCAACCCGCGCCGCGCGTGGTTTCTCACTGTCGGTCGCCCGCCAAACCTCTCGGAAACCGCTTCCAAAACCATGCCGGCCACCCAACATCCGAAAACGATGGGCGGAATCCCACACCCATGCGGCATATCCCGCAGGGTCGGTTTTTGCGACTGGGACGCTTCAACCGATTCTGTGTCGGCCAGTCGAGGCGAAAGATGGCACGGTTTGTGCATGCGTGGTGTGGATCGTGAGTGGGCTCAGAGCGGACGGTTTTAGCATGACCATCTCGGATGAGAACGTGACGGAGTCCCCCCCACGGACAAGCAACAACCGCCGCCTGGTAATCGTCGAACCCGACCGCCTCACTCAGTGGTCGATCAAGGCCTATTTCGACCACCTCTTCGACGTTGTGGTGGCCGAATCCGCTTCCTCGGTTTATAAGCTGTTGGATGAATCACCGGCGGACGCGATCGTGGTCGCCGACGACTTGCCGAACGGCGATGCCGACGCGATCGAATCGCGGGCCCGGTCGTGCAACGCGTCGGTCATGGTCGTACGCACCGTGACCGCTCCAGCGGCGCCGGACGTCCGAACGGCCAGGGCATACCGCCTCGAAAAACCGTTTCAGCTCTCTTCGCTTGCCGAGTTATTGGGCGTAGCGGAGTGTTGAGCGTTGAAGGCAATGGGCGACGGCATGTTCGTTTCCGACTACATGACCCCCGATCCCAAGACCGTTCGCGAGAACGACCGCGTGTCGCTCGCCGAGCAGATCCTCCGCATTGTCAACTGCCATCAGCTTCCAGTCCTCGATCGCTCCAAACGACTGACCGGCATCGTCAGTGATCGCGACGTCCGATCCGCCGTGGGCTACGACGCCAAACTCGGAGACGAGCTTTTCGTATCGGAGATCATGACCGCCGCCCCGGTCTCCATTCCGCTTAGCGCATCCTTCGACGAGGCGCTGGAGCTGCTCACCTCCAACCGCTTCAACGCTCTTCCCGTACTCGATGATGGAACGCTCGTCGGAATCATCACCCGCCAGGATCTCCTCCGCGCCTTCCACAAGATCCTCGGGCTGGACGTCAAGGGACGCCGCGTCGAAATCGCACTGCCGCAGATCCGGGAGGATCTGTGCGACGCCTTCAAGGCCATACGATCCTATGAGGGGGACATCGTCAGCGTGATCGTCTCGTCCATGCGCCGCGACGGCGACGAACCAACGCTCTATCTTCGCGTCGCCGGGTCGGATCCCCGCTCAATCGAACAGGCCTTGCGAACCGCCGGACTCATCGTCCTCGTGCCCGAACACATCTGAACGCGACCCGTCAACCTCCGCACAACGACTCCGACAACAGCCGTCGAACGCGTTTCGATCCACGATGGCCTGAAAGTCGAGGAAAGCCTGACCGTCCATCAGCTGCGTTTCGCGCGGTCGCAGTGGTTCCTGGGCCTCCGCTGTAGCCGACACGCTCGTCGCGGGCGCGGGGGCGGCAGGTCCGAAAAAACGCGCGGACCGATTTTTGCTCGCTTGGGCAGTGAGCGTTGGAGTAGACTCTAGGCGCGATGAGTGAGGCACGTGAAATAGTCAGCCGGTGGGTCGAGGAGGCCGCGGCGCTCGGGGATGTGGACAGCTACTCTGCCAAACGCGCCGCCAAGCG
>JAJDDR010000564.1 GCA_029260255.1 Phycisphaerae bacterium | reverse complement strand
GCGGTCTGCAGGCAGGCGACCGCGACCTTGGGCATGAACGGTTCGTAGCCCGCGGCGATGCTGCTGCCGAGGGCGAGCTGCACTCCGGCATTGCGGTGGGCGACGTAATCCATGAGCCCGCTCTCGAGAAACAGATTCGCGGTCGGGCAATGGACCACGGCCGTCTTCGTCTCGGCGACGTGGCGGCGCATCGACTCGCTAAGACACACGCCGTGCCCGAGGAGCGTCCGCGAGGTCAGCAGGCCCATCTCGGAGAAGACGTCGACGTCGTCCAACTGCTCCGGGAAACGCTCGCGCACCGCGGATTCCTCGGCGACGGATTCGGCGACGTGTGTCTGGATGCGACACTGGAGCACCTCGGCGAGCGCCGCGACGCCGCGCATGAGCTTCTCGCTGCAACACGTCGCCATCCGGGGGCTCAGGGCGTACTGCAAGAGCCCGTCATGCTTGCCGTGCCACTTGGTGGCGAGTGCCCGCGATTCATCCAGCGCCTTGTCGGCCGCGTTGCACAGCACTTTGGGGCAATTGACGTCGTTGAGCATCATCCCGTAGATCGCGCGGTAGCCCCTTCGATCGAAGACACTGAATGCGCGATCGACCGCGGCGGAGTACGGACTGCCGAAGGCGACGACGGTCGTCGTGCCACAGCGAATCATCCCGGTGACGAACGCGTCGGCGACGCGTTCCGCCACATCGGCGTCCTTGAAGCGCGCCTCGGCCGGATAGACCACACCGTCGAGCCAGTCGAACAGCGCGAGACCGTCGATGCCGCGCCGGTCCCATTGCGGCAGGTGGAGATGGGCGTCGATGAAGCCGGGCAGAATCCAACATCCGTCGCCGCCGATGACGTCGGTTGTTCCGGTCGCGCCCTGCGACACTTCGGCGATTTTGCCGTCGTTGCCGATACGCACGATCGCGTCTTCGGAGATCGCGCAGTCGTCCGCCCGATTCGGGCTAAGCAGTGTTCCACAAAGCGTTTTCATGATTCTCCAACCCCGTTGCCGCAGCGAACCTCCGGTTTGCGCGCCGCGCATCACCCTATGGTTGGCCGCCCGAATAGTCAATAGACTTGACGGCGTAGCGCTCGCCCGGTAGCGTGCGTGCGGCGTGGTTCGGACGACGGCGGAATTCACTAAACGACGGAGCGCCCTCTTGGCATACCATAGCATCGTCTGCGTCAAGCAGGTTCCGGACACCGCCCGCATTACAGGCGAAGCGATGCGCGCCGACGGCACGCTTAACCGCGCGGCACTGCCCGCGATCTTCAACCCGGAGGACTTGCACGCACTGGAAGCGGCGCTTGCCCTGCGCGATGCGCACGGCGGCATCGTCACCGCGCTGACCATGGGACCACTCGGCGCCACGGAAGTGCTGCGACAATGTCTCTATCGCGGCGCCGATCGCGCGATTCTCTTGAACGACCGCAGGGCGGCCGGCAGCGACACGCTCGCCACCAGTTACATCCTCAGTCAGGCGGCGCGGAAGATCGGTTCGTACGACTTCGTGTTCTGCGGTCGGCAGGCGATCGACGGCGACACGGCCCAGGTCGGTCCTCAGCTCGCGGAGAAGCTGGGGATCGCGCAAGTAACGTATTTTGAACGCCTCGTCGAGCTGACCGACCGTACGGTGCGCATGCGGCGCAACGTCGGTAACGGCTGGGAGGTGATCGAGACCACCGTTCCGCTGCTGGTGACGGTGCTTGACACCGCCAACGAACCTCGACCCGCGTCGGCGCGGCGTTTGATGACGTACAAACGCGCCCGGACCGAGGCCGAGGTGGCTCAGCAGGTTGGCGCGGATCTAAAGGGCGCGGACGAAGACGCGCGCGAGGCGGAACTCGCCGACCGGCTCGAACCGCTCAGGATGAACAAGCTGGTGATCGACCAATGGGGTCTCGACGACGTCGACGCGGACCTTCAGTGGTGCGGCATCGCCGGGTCTCCGACGAAGGTGCACCGTGTTCAGTCGATCGTGCTGACCAAGGACGGTTACGTCGAGATTCCGCCCACCGCGGAGGGCGTCAAGAAACTCATTCAAGAGCTGATCGTCGACCACACTTTTGGCTAGGCCGGTGTTTCATGAATTGCCGGCGTTTTTTGTTAACCGAGCCGCGACCGTGAGGGAGCGGTCTGAGGTGGATCAACCGTTCCCCCTCCCGCACGGTCGCGGCTCGGATTAAGATACCACCAGCATGAAACACTACACCGGCGGGCGGATAGCATGATTGAACCCAATCGAAAAGGTGAGGTGTGGGTCTTCGCCGAGCAGGAAGACGAACACATCAGCGATATGTCGCTGGAGATCTGCGGCAAGGCGCGCGAGTTGGCCGACCGGCTCGAGGTCCCCATGGCGGCGGTGTTGCCCGGATGGAACGTGCGCGAGTTGTCCTACCGACTGATCGCTCACGGCGCCGACCGCGTGTACCACTTGCACGACACGCGGCTGGAACACTACCGCACCCTTCCCTATGCCCGTGTCATGTGCCGGTTGATCGCCAAACACGAGCCGCAGATCGTGCTCTTCGGTGCGTCTTCCATCGGGCGAGACCTGGCGCCGCGCGTCGCCTCGGAGATGAAGGCGGGGCTCACCGCGGATTGCACCGATCTGGAGATCGGCGACTACCTCGATAAGAAGACCAAGACAACGCACCAGAACCTGCTGTTGCAGATTCGCCCTGCGTTCGGCGGGAACATCATCGCAACGATCATCAACTACGATCGCTGGCCTCAGATGGCAACGGTGCGCGAGGGTGTGATGCGGATGGGCAGCGGGGACCCGGCACGAAGCGGTCAGATCGTCGATGAGCACATCGAATTCGCCGAATTCGATGAGGCGATCAAGCTGATCGAACGACATCGCGAGAAACGCAAGGTGAACTTGAAGGCCGCCCGCACGATCGTGGCGGGCGGGGCGGGCGTCGGCAGCAGGGACAATTTTCGGCTGATCCACGATCTCGCCGGCGCGATCGGCGGAGCGGTCGGCGCGTCGCGTGCGGCGATCGACGGGGGTTTCATCGGCAAAGAACATCAGGTGGGGCAGACGGGGACGACGGTCAGGCCCGCCCTCTACATCGCCTGCGGTATCAGCGGCGCGGTGCAACATCGCGCCGGGATGGAGGAATCCGCCAAGATCATCGCGATCAACTGGGACAAGGACGCGCCGATTCTCTCGGTGGCGCATTACGGTATCGTCGGCGACGTGTCCAAGGTCATTCCCATGATGATCAAGGCTATAAAGGAACGGGCGTAGCGACCATGGCGAACTTCTTCGAAGACAACGATGATCTCCTGTTCCTTTTCGATCATCTCGACTTGCGCGCGATCGCCCAAGAGCATGAGATGGGGTTCGGCGCCGCCCGCGACGCCACAACCGCGCACGCCCCGCTCGACGCCGAAGACGCCGTCGACAACTACCGGCGCATCCTCTCGATCACCGGCGATGTCGCGGCGAACAGCATCGCGCCGCGCGCCGCCGAGATCGACGCGGAGGGCAATACGCTCGAGGACGACGGAACCGTGACGCTTCACCCCGGCGTGCGGAAGAACCTGCAAGTGCTCGGTCAGGCGGATCTCATGGGCTTCACACTGCCCTACCGCTACGGCGGGTTGAACTGTCCCAACGTGATCTACTCCATGGCGATCGAGATCGTCAGCCGCGCGGACACGTCGCTGATGAACCTGTTCGGTCTGCAAGGCATCGGCGAGACGATCAACGCGTTCGCCGACGACGCGATCAAGGACGAGTTCCTCCCGCGGTTTGCGCGGGGCGAGGTCACGGGGGCGATGGCGTTGACCGAGCCCGATGCCGGCAGTGACCTGCAGGCGGTGGGCTTGCGAGCGTGGCAGGACGACGACGGGCAGTGGCGGCTTACCGGCGTCAAGCGATTCATCACCAACGGTTGCGGTGACGTTGTCCTGACACTCGCTCGAAGCGAGCCGGACATCAAGGACGGACGCGGTCTCAGTCTACTTCTCGCCGAGCCGGGACCGAGACTCAAGGTTCGCCACCTGGAGAAAAAGCTCGGCATTCACGGCTCGCCGACGTGCGAGATTGTCTACGACGACACGCCGGCCAAGCTGATCGGCGAGCGTCAGATGGGACTCGTCCGCTACGTCATGAGCCTGATGAACGGCGCCAGGCTCGGCATCGCCTGCCAGTCGCTCGGCGTCGCCGAGGCGGCCTTTCGCGTGGCGCGGCGCTACGCCCACACACGCATGCAGTTCGGCGTCGCGATCGAGAAGCTTCCCGCGGTGGCCGACATGGTCACCGGCATGAAGGTGGCGATCGAAGCGACGCGGGCGCTGGTCTATGAGACCAGCCGTGTGTGCGACCTGGAGAACAGCACCCTGCGCATTCTGGAGACGTGTCCGCCCGACGACGCTGACGAGGTGAAGCGCCGCAAGCAGCGCGCTCGCGTTCTGAAACGCCGCAACGGTTTGCTCACGCCGATGAGCAAGTACTTTGCCTCGGAGATGTGCGTGCGCGTGGCCAACGACGCGCTTCAGGTGCTCGGCGGCTCGGGCTACATGAAGGACTATTCCGTCGAAAGGCACCTGCGCGACGCGCGGATCACGACCATCTATGAAGGCACGAGCCAGATGCAAGTCGTGGCGGCCGTGCGCGGCGTGTGCGGCGGCGCCTTTGAGAAGCTGGTCACGGAATTGGAGGAGCGCGAGTACCTCGATGGCGCGTTGAACGGCCTCAAGCAGGGTCTGGGCGAGGGCAAGGATCGGATTCTTGAAGCGATCGCGTTCGTCAAATCGAAGGGTCCGGACTACATGGACCTCCACGGGCGGCGTCTCGTCGATTCCGCGGCGACGGTGATCATCGGGCACCTGCTGTTGCAGCAGGCAACCGGCAACGAGCGCAAGCGTCTCGTTGCCAAGCGGTTCATCGAGTGCAACCTGGCGACACTTTATCGCGACTTGAATCTGGCGTGCACCGGCGATGTCACTCCGCTGGAGTCCTTCGAAATGCTTGCGGGACCGGTTCCGGGGCTTGCTTGAGCAGCAGCACACTCACGGCGCGAAGGTCTTGGCCAACCAGTCGCGAAATCGTGGATAGTCGCTCGTCTCGGTCGCGTAGTCCTCGGGGCGTTCCTCGATACCTTTCAGGCTGTCCGGCACGGCGGGGTCCACACCGAGAGTGGCTTGAATCTCCTCGGGGAACTTTGCGGGATGCGCCGTCTCGATGCTCACGGCCGTACGCTCGCGCGCGTCGGGGTGATCTTCGAGGTACTGCGTCAAGCCGGCCCAGCCGGTGGCGCCGTGCGGCTCCAGTATGAGCCCGAAGCGGCCGTGCATATCCCTGATTGTCTCGCGTGTCCGGTCATCGGAAACGCTCACGGCGTAGATGTCGCGGCGTAGCGAATCGAGATCGGGCGACTCCCGAAGCGTGCCGGTCTCGTCCATCCACCCGCCGTAGACGTCGACGAGCCGCGCGAGGTTGGAGGGGTGGCCGACGTTCATGGCGTTGGAGATGCAGACACGCGACGGCGCTATCTTCTCATAGCTGCCGCTTCGGAGGAACTCGGGCACTTCGTCGTTTGCGTTGGTGGCAACGACGATCCGGCTGACGGGCAGGCCCATTTGTTTCGCGATGACGGCGCCCATCATGTCGCCGAAGTTCCCCGACGGAACCGAGAAGACGATCGGCTCGTTCTCCCCGCACCGGGCGAGCTTCGCGTACGCGTAGAAGTAGTAAACGCTCTGAGGCAGCAACCGCCCGATGTTGATGGAGTTGGCGGAAGTCAGTTGGATGTTCGCCAGATCGCAGTCGGCGAAGGCGCGCTTCACCATGACCTGGCAGTCGTCGAACTGCCCGTCGATGCCGATCGTGGTGACGTTTCCGCCAATGGTGGTCATCTGCTTGCGCTGTCGCGTGGAGACCTCGTCGATCGGAAACAGCACGACAACGCGGATGCCGTCGACGCCTTGGTAGGCGTGCGCCACGGCGCTGCCGGTGTCGCCGGAGGTAGCCGTCAGGATGACCAGCTCACGATCCAGCCGCTCGACGAGCAAGCCCATCCACCGGGCCATCATGCGCGCGGCGAAGTCTTTGAAGGATGCGGTCGGTCCGCGATCGAGGCGCATGATGTGTCGGTGATCGTCGACCGGCTCGATCGGCACGTCGTAGTCGTAGGCGTCTCGGCAGAGCTGCTTCATCCGCTGGTCGTCGAACACGCCCGCCGTGAATCGGCGCAGCACGCTGAAAGCGATGTCCGCGTAATCGAGTTCGCGCCAGGCGGCGAAATCTTCGGGGGTGACGGGCGGGAAGCTCGTCGGCATGTACAAACCGCTGTCGGCGGCTTGTCCTTTGAGCAGCACCTCGTCGAGACTGACCTCGGGAACGCTGCGGTTCGTGCTGTAGTAGCGGATCACTGCAAAATCGCTCCACGGAATCGTTCGGCTCGCCGAAGCTAACAGCCCGAACGCATGAACTGCTCCATCAACGTGTGCCCGGGATCGATCAGTACACCGGTAGCTTCGGCGTCGCGCTCGGAGAACGGTCGCTTCGACTCTGTTTCGACGCCGGTGCCCGCGTAGCACCAGGGTGGTGGAACCGCGGAATGGGCTCGTGTCGTGACCGGCGTCGGGTGATCGGGCGCGACAAGGATTCGCCAATCGTCGTAGCCGCGCACGGCATCGAGCAACGGGCCGACGATATGCTCATCGACGCGTTCGATGGCGAGAACCTTTTCGTTCGCGTCGCCGAGGTGGCCTGCCTCATCGGGCGCCTCGACGTGCGCAACCACGACGTCGTAGTCCTGCAAGGCGTTTACGGCAGCCTCTCCCTTGCCCCGGTAGTTCGTGTCGATGTACCCGGTCGCGCCGGGGACCTCGATCACGTGAACGCCCATGGAGACCGCAATGCCCCGGATGATGTCCACGCCCGTGATCGCAGCTCCCTCACAACCGAAACGCTCGCGAAGCGACGGGAGCGCCACCGGTCTGCCCTGCCCCCACAGCCAGATGCCCGTGACCGGGTCGCGCCCTTCCTCGCGTCTTCGCCGGTTGACGTCATGATTGGCGATCATGTCGCTGGCCCCGTGCATGATCCATTCGACGCGTTCGGCGGCCGGACCTTGCGGGCGGTGATCGACCACGGGTTGGTTGAATATGTCGTGCGGCGGCGCACAGTTGACCTTCGCGTCGCCGAACCCCTCGGCGACCATCAGATTGCGGTACGACACGCCGGTGTGAAACGCCAGCCCTTTACCGGCGTAGAGCGCGTTGAGGTCTTCGATCAGGCGGTCGGACTCGGCCTGGGGGATGTGCCCGGCGGTGAAATCCGCCATTCTGCCTTCTGCGACGGTCACGAAATTGCAGCGGAAGATGATGTCATCGGGACCGACGCTAAGGCCTTGTGCGGCGGCTTCGAGCGGGGCGCGGCCTGTGTAATACTGATGCGGGTCGTATCCGAAGAGCGAGAGCGTCGCGACGTCCGTGGCCGGCGTGTAACCCTCGGGGACCGTCACCGCCCGGCCCATGCGCCCGTGTTCGGCGATCCAATCCGTGTTGGGC